>JAJYOH010000361.1 GCA_021796315.1 Chloroflexota bacterium | reverse complement strand
GGTTGGCAAGGTGAAGTGTGGCGTGAGTGAGGCTTCCAACCGAGGAAAGCACGCAACCCGCCGCGATTTTCTTTTGAGCCACAAAAAATTCAATCTCATTAAATAAATCCTGTCCGGGTTTCAAACGAAAAGAATCAGTCTGCATAATGAACTCCTCAGGAAATAATTATAAAAGTGAAGTGCGCCTTCCGGCGCACTTTCGGTTAATCAATACTGGCTTTGATAACACTTATAGAACACATGCCCCGGAGTGACCATCTGTGGGAGTCCATCCGGCGTGGTAACTTGATAGCCACTCAAATCACCCTGGATATTTTTAAGTGCACTCTTCTCCATCCATTTAGTGATCGTGAATGAGCGCCAATCCTTATCTGAAACACTGTCGGGGACATTCAAGCGGCAGACCAAAACCGCTCCAACAGCATCACGGGTCAAGCCCGGCAGCGACTGATCTTTAAATTCGCTGACCAAAACAGGAACCGTATCGCTTGAAAGTGAAACCAAATAAATCACATCCAAGCCCTGGCCCTGCGTAGCACGCATCACATTTTGCCGGACGATAAAACCATCCACGTTCATCGCGCTCAACGAAGCTCCAAAACCTAACGACGCGATTAACATCGCAAAAGCAAAGGCGCGCTCGCGCCGCAGGATTTCCAACACAACAACCGCGCCAAGCAATAGGCCAATCCAGATGAGCGCCACGTGGGTATAAGTCCGCAGGCGGGAGAAGCCATAAGCGGCCTCATAGAGATTCAGACGCTGATACGCAGACACAAGCATGACCATGACCAGCACGACGATGGCAACGCTCGATCCGGAAAAGGCGCGGCGCTGCACTTCATTTTCTCGACGGGTGATAGCGCTCAATCCGAGGATCATGAGCAGACTGAAGAAGGCAACCGCTGCCAACTCGCCAAATCCGCGCCGCGCATATTCAGAGTAGGTGTAGCCGTCGATATGAATGTTGGACTGACCGCCGAAGAAATATCGGAACTGGATAGAAACGAAGGCGGCAAACAACACGGTCACACTGCCCAGCACAATGGCGGACTCGGTGAAACCGAGCAGTTGACTGATCAGCGGCTTATCTTCGCCGATCAATTTCTCGTCTTGACTTTGCATGGCGGCATGGAGAAAGACTCCAGCCAGCAAATACGCGCCGATGAGAATGTAGATAAACCGGAAAATGTATTCGGGCAAATTCTCCAGCTTGAAGAGTTTGATGAACATGTCGAGTTGCTGGCTGAAGATGGCATCGGCGGAGGCCAGCAGGGCGGCGAAGATCGCCAGCACAGGCAATGCGATGACGATGCCGCGCACCACCGGCCAAAGATTTCGTTTCGGCGCAGTCGTCCCACTCTCGGCCTGTTCGCGTTTTATTTCAGCATTGAAAGTCAACGGCCTCGCCATCATGCTGGCTATTAATTTGAAAAAGCCGGAAACATAATCCGGGAGGCTGTACATGCACCAGCGCCCGCCGAGATAAGTCATGGCGAGAACAGCCATCAGAAAAAGTGTGAACAGCGCAGCCAGAAAAACCGTCAGCGGCTCGGCGCGGATAAAGGTCACAGCGTCGAAAAACAAGATGAGCGGAATCAGCCACAGGGCCCCGCGCGAAGCGGGCTTTTCATCCCGCCACAAAAGGAAGAATCCTCCCAGAAGACATAAGACAGTAAAGATGGCAAAGTTGATTCCGGCGGGTTTCTTCCAAAATAGAAAATCAAACAGCCAGCCAAGAACGATGGCAACGATCCAGAGCAGGTTCGGATTTTTCTTCATCGGTCATCTCCTCAACAAATTTCCCGCAGGATAGCAGAGTAGCGCTTTCGGAGTCTCTCAAAGGCTATCATGTTTTTTCGTGTTCAAACAGCGGCATTGCAAATTAATGGCAGATAAAAACGCCTATTGACATCCAATTCAAGCTATGTGATACTCTCGACGTTGTTCAGGGCGAATCAATAATTCAAAGCCATCCTAATGAAAGGAGGAGGTGATGTCAACAATGGATAGTAGCATCAAACCCAGCGCTGTGGCATCCCTCCTCAAGTAAAAGGAAGCCACAGCGCCCACGAATGCCATCCGAAAGGATGGCATTCTGGTTTTACCTCACCCCGCCCCCTAAACACATTTCAACCCCGCAATCTGGATGCCGCGATTGCGGCCTGACCCAAAGAGAGTCCGCCATCGTTTGTAGGCACCTCTCGATGTATGTATACTTTGAAATCATCATTCTTCAATAGTGGCAAAGTACGTCCCAATAAGGTGAGATTCTGCCAGACTCCGCCAGACAAAACGACCGACCGAATTCCAGTTTCAGCGCCGATTTTCTTGACTGTTTCTCGCACCGACTCTGCCAGACCATTATGGAAGCGCGCCGAAATTTTCGAAACGTGGACTCCCGCCTTCACATCCTTAATCAACGCTTCAAAGACGCCTCTCACCTGGACTTGATCCTGATTCAGACCGAATGAATAAATCTCCCTTTCGGCTTCATCTGCCAACGCTTCGAACTCGATGGCGGCCTGTCCTTCATAGTTAACTTTTTGCCGCACGCCTGCCAGCGCCGCGGCCGCGTCGAATAGACGGCCGATGCTGGACGTCAGCAGCGTGTTGATTTTCTTCTCGAGCTGGGTATGAAGAATGGTTCGATCATCGGCGCAAAATTCCTTGACTGATTCAAGCCGTTCGTCCCATTCTAAGCCGAGGCTCCAGAGCAAAGCCAGCGCCGTGCGCGCCGGTTTCTTGATGGCCGCATCGCCACCCGGCAGCGGGAAATATTGCAGGTGTGCTGCACGCTGATAATTTTTGTAATCAGCGGCCAAAAATTCTCCGCCCCAGATGGCGCCATCTTCGCCGTAGCCCGTGCCATCGAACGACACGCCGATGACAGGCTCATTCAGTCCGTGCTCGGCCATACAAGCCGCGATGTGGGCGTGGTGATGTTGAACGGCAACAGTCGGAATATTTTCGCGCTCGGCGCGTTCCAAGGCGTAGCGTGTCGCCAGATAATTCGGATGCATATCATACGCAATCGCTTCAGGCTTTACGCGGAACAGGCGCTCGAAATGCTCCACGCCCTGCTCGAAGGATTTCAACGTCTCGTAATTTTCCATGTCGCCGATGTGATGACTTAGAAAAGCATAATTTTTATGGGTGATGCAAAATGTGTTTTTTAATTCCGGCCCGGCTGCCAATAGCTGCGGAACATCGAAAGGCAGTTTGACAGGAAACGGGGAATATCCACGCGAGCGGCGGATCGGATAAATGGTATTCTGGTGGTCGAGTAGGCGGCGTTGGTTGAGTAGCGTATCTTGCGTATCGAAACTTGCCGCCGTATCGAGACCCTTTGCAGTGCGTAATTCGTAATCCGTAAAAACTCTCACCACCGAATCATCACAGCGAATGTGAATGTCGCGGTCATGCATCAGAAACGCGTCGGCAAGCTTGGATAATCGTTCACGCGCTTCATCGTTGCCGGTGGCGATAGGTTCTTCGGATAAATTTCCGCTGGTCATGACGAGGACCGTAGACGGGGGACGGGGGACGACGGTGACATCACGGTCTATGGTCAACGGTCCACTATCCAGCAACAGATAATGCAGCGGCGTGTATGGCAGCATTACTCCAACCCAATCCTGATTTGGAGCGACTTCTTTCGCAATATCCGATTCGGGTCTGCGTTTCAACAACACAATCGGCCGCGCGACAGATTGCAATAACTCACGCTCAGCATCACTCACGAAGCAATGCTTCTCGACCGTTTCAAGATCGGGCATCATCAATGCGAAGGGCTTGTCCACACGCAGTTTGCGGCTGCGAAGTTCGTTTACCGATTGCACATTGGCCGCGTCGCAGGCAAGATGAAATCCGCCCAGGCCTTTGATGGCAAGAATTTTTCCCTGTATCAAAAATTTGCGCGCTTTTGCAATGGTATCTTCGCCATCACTCAAGCATTCAAGCTTTCCAACATGCAAACCTTCCAACCAAACACGCGGTCCACACTTCGGACACGCCACAGGCTGCGCGTGGAATCTGCGATTCGTCGGGTCTTTATATTCTTTCTCGCAATCGGGACATAAAGCGAATCCAGCCATGGTCGTCTTGGGGCGGTCGTAGGGAATATCTTTGATGATGGTGAAGCGCGGGCCGCAATTGGTGCAATTGATGAATGGGTAACGATAACGCCGGTCGAATGGGTCGAAGAGTTCGCGCAGGCAGTCGTCACAGATGGCGACATCGGGCGAGATGGGCTGGAATGCGCCTTCCACAGATTCAGAATGGATAATGTCGAATGAGCGGAAGCCGTTTGAGGGTTCGAAAGTGGCGGTCAGTTCATCGATGCGGGAGAGCGGCGGGGCTTCAGCGCGTAACGCTTTGACGAATGCGCCCAAAATTTCCTGTTCGCCATCCACTTCAATATCCACACCCGCAGAGGTGTTCTTAACCCAGCCTTTGAGTTCGAGGCGCGTGGCAAGGTTATAAACGAAGGGCCGGAAACCGACCCCTTGAACGATGCCCGTGATGTGAACCTGCAAGCCTTGCATGTTATTTGACGGAATTTTGGATCAGCCATTTTACCCACGCGTCCAGGCTTGCGCCTGTGGCGCACGAGAGTGGGAAGGTGGCGACGCCAGGGTTGAGCACTTGCACACCGCGATAGACGCCAAGATATTTGTAAGGCTTGTCGTCGCCTTCGGGCACGGAGGCCACCAGCACGGATTTGTGTGCGCCGAGTTTGAAACTGGCCGGGCAAATCAAATTGCCAACGTTTTCGACAACGGGAACGTGTTTGGTCATATTGGCTCCTTCATGTCATTGCGAACGTAGTTCCCTGCACCGAATGCATGACGGTGTGCAAAGCAATTCCCCTCGTGGTGGGAGATTGATTCGGACGGAAGAACACCGCCCTCGCAACAACATATTCATTCCACATCTATTGCTTCCAGAGAGAACTCCTCGCCCGAGATGATCTTGGCACCAACGCCCCCACATTGCGGACAGACAAGTTCTCCGTTCTTGGGCTTGTATTTTATAAAACAGGTCATGCACTGCAATTCGGCAGGCACGCGGCGAAAGTGCAGAGTGGCATTCTGGGCTATGGTGTTCTTGGCGATAATCTCCCAATAAAACTGGATCGAATCATCCACCATGCTCGACAGCTCGCCCATCACAAGATGCACATCAGTGACGCGTTTGGCGTGGGCCTTGTCTGCATGGTCAAGAGCGATCTTCAGGATGGATTGGGTGACAGGCAGTTCATGCATGCAAATCATTCATCTCCGAACGAAATTCCTATCCCGCGGGCGGTAATAACGCCATCCTCATTGGGATCCACACGCCGCGGCACGGCCAATGCCTCACCCATGGCGATATCCATGATCTGACCGCCATGCAATGCAACCATTCGATCAAATCCGCCTTTGGCCGCAAGGCGCACGGCCGCAGCGCCATAGCGCGTGGCAAGCCAGCGATCAAAAGCAGTCGGCGTGCCGCCGCGCTGCAAGTGCCCCAGCACAGTCACCCGCGTTTCATAACCTTGTTTTTCAATGTAGTCTCCAACAATTTGGCTGACCCCGCCCAAGCGCGGCACATACATCTCGTCTCCAGCGCGTGAAAAGACCAATTCTCCGCCCAAAGGCCTGGCACCCTCCGAGACCGCAAGGATGCTGAACAAGCTGCCGCGCTCGATACGCCTCCGAATCTTGGCGAGGATGGACTCGAACTTGAACGGTATTTCCGGGATGAGGATTACATCTGCGCCTCCCGCCACGCCCGCATGCAAGGCAATAAAACCAGCTTCACGTCCCATCAATTCCAAAACCATCACGCGGTGGTGGGCTTCTGCGGTCGTATGCAGACGGTCAATTGCTTCGGTGGCGGTACTCAGGGCGGTGTCGAAACCAAAGGTCACTTCCGTGCCTCCGATGTCATTGTCAATCGTTTTGGGAACGCCGATGACAGGGATGCCCTTCTGATACATTTCGTGCGCGATTCGCAGAGTGCCATCCCCGCCGAGAACCAACAGGGCATCCAGTTCCATTTGCTGAATGGATCTTGTGATCTCGCCGGAAACATCGATGGTGACCTCCCTGCCATCGCGAATGACCTGGCGTGCGAACGGATTGCCGCGATTGGCCGCGCCGAGGATCGTGCCGCCGCGCGGCAGAATCCCGCTTACGTCCTTCAGGTTCAACGGAAGGACGCCGTCTTTTGCCAGGAAGCCATCATATCCATCCCGGATCCCAAATACTTCACATCCGTATTCAAGGATCGCGGTTTTTGTTGCGGCACGGATGACGGCATTCAGGCCCGGCGCGTCTCCCCCGCCAGTCAAGATTCCGATGCGATCCATTCTTGATACCTCCTTACTTATGGGCTATCTCTTTAATCTTACCCCAAACGATGTACTTTCTTGCTTTTCTTTAACCATGAACATCATTATA
>JAJYOH010000360.1 GCA_021796315.1 Chloroflexota bacterium | reverse complement strand
TTCTTATGATGGCTTCAGCGCATTTATTCTTACAGTTGATAGACGGACTCTGATGATCAATACGCTCATAAATTATACGTCCGTTTGCAGATTTAACTTGCATGGGCTAGAATGGCGTCATGCCACTCCTCGATCTTAAACGACTCCAATCGCATCGTTCTCGGACCTTTGGCCTGCCTCCCGCCAAACCACTTTCTTCTCAATCCCAGGCTTTGACCTTCGTCAACAAACGCGGCTTCGTTTTCTTTTGGCCGATCAAGGGAATTGAGATGCCCAGTCTGTGGACCGCTGTCGCTGGCGACCGGCCTGTTCCAAATGAACATGATGATCCCGGCCATGTCACCTGGGCTTGGAAAGATGATGCGCTCCCCAAACGACTGTGGTATTACGCCAAGATCCTGCGCCGCAAAGCGACCATGATCTCCCTGGAAGTCGCGCCTTATTTTTATGCGCTTTCCGACAATTATGGCTCGCCCGAAGAAGATCATTTGATCGCCTACGAAGACGGCCGATTAACTCAGGCCGCCAAGAATATTTATGATGTTTTGCTAAAAGAGGGCGCACTGGATTCGATCTCGCTTCGCAAAGCTGCCCGCATGACCAGCGCCAAAGAATCGGAATGGAACCGGGCATTGGAAGATTTGCAGAAAGATTTTAAGATATTACCGGTTGGTATTGCTCCCGCGGGTGCATGGAAATATGCTTTCATTTATCAAATTACCGCGCGGCATTTTCCTGATCTAACCGAACAGGCGCGGCACATCAGCGAGTCCGATGCACGTATCAAACTGCTCGAACTTTATTTCACGTCGGTCGGCGCGGCACAGGCGCGGGATGTGAACAAGTTGTTTGGGTGGAAGAGCGAGTTGACCGCACGCGCCCTAACGCGCTTGGTTGAAGATGGAAAGTTGAAAACAGTCGAGCATCTGAAGCAAAATGGAGAATGGCTAGCATTGTCTTCGTTGTGTTCCGGAAAATAGATTCATGGTCCTGCAACGGCTTCCTATTTTCTACGTAAATCAAGAAGAGCTTGGCGAAAGTCTGAATTTGTTATAAACTGAATTTGTAAATCCTAATGAGGAGAATACGATGAACAAAGAGAATCGAACACAACTGATCCTCGGCATTCTGCTGATCCTGGCAGGCGCATGGTTTGTGGCCGTGCGGCAGGTCCCGGCCTTGAAAGCGTGGATCAATATCCAATTTGAATGGCCTTTTTATGTGATTGGCGCGGGAGCTTTGATCCTGCTCATTGGTCTGCTGACCGGCGCGCCGCGCATGGCAATCCCTGCTGCAATTGTGGCTGGTATTGGCGGCATTCTGTATTACCAGAACATACATAACGATTATGAATCGTGGTCGTTTCTATGGACGCTCATCCCAGGTTTTGTCGGTGTGGGTACGATCCTGGCAGGTCTGTTTGGCGATGACACACGCTACAACTTTGGGCGCGGCATTAACCTGCTGGTTATCAGCGCCGTGTTATTCCTCATCTTTGCCGCATTTTTCAAACGCCTGAATTTTCTCGGCGACTACGGCCCGTCCGCTTTGCTCATCTTCCTCGGGTTGTACGTCATTGGGCGCGGGCTGATGCGCTCGCGCAAGTCAGGAGGTTGAAATGCGTCGCGGAGAAATTTTCTGGGGCAGTTTGCTTGTCCTTCTCGGTGTGCTGTTCTTTCTCAAGACGGCAGGTTATTTAGTTGGCGATGTTTTCAGCTGGTTCTGGCCATTCGTGGTTATCGGGTTCGGCGTTTGGATTTTGCTGGGCGGCTTTTTCATGCGCGCAAACTATGAACATGCTGAGAAGTTTTCCGTCCCATTGCAGGATGCGAAAGAAGCCAGCCTTTCCATTGATCATGGCGCAGGGCAGATCGACTTGCGTTCCGGCGCGAATGCCGGTGATTTCTTGACGGGCGCATCAGGCACCGGGATGAATCTATCTTCCCGATTAAACGGGGACAAGCTTGAAGTCAAGATCGAGGCGGGGCCGAGTTTTATTCCGTTCCTCGGGCCGGCAGGCGGCGTCTGGCAATATCGCCTCAATCCGGACCTGCCAATGGTCATCGATATAGACGCCGGGGCCAGCCGCCTCGACCTTGATCTGTCCGATCTGCGCGTGACACATTTCTCGTTCGATGGCGGCGCGAGCAGACTCGACCTGACTTTGCCCGCGCGTGTCGAGAACGCGTTAGTAGATATTGAAGCAGGCGCAGCCAGCATTGAATTGCACGTTCCTCAAGGTGTGGCGATGCGCTTCCGCACGAAAAGTGTTGGTTCGCTGAACATTGATGAAACTCGTTTCCCGCGTCGTGAGGGTGGCATCTATCAATCGGTAGATTATGACGCAGCAAAATTCCGTGCTGATGTCACGATAGACGGCGGCGCGACTTCCATAAAAGTGTATTAGGAGCAGCCATGAAACGTCTTGATTTTCGTATTTTGGTCGGCGCGGCGCTGATCTTGCTGGGCGTACTAATGCTATTGGAGCGCTTTGGCATTTTTCACGGCGCAACTGATTTCTTTTGGGGCTTGGTTTTTCTGGCAGGCGGAGCTTATTCCCTGTATCGCTTTGCGACCAACATGCGCGGCGAGTGGTGGGCGGCCATCCCCGGTTTTGCGCTGGTTGGCCTCGGCGCGGATAATATTCTGCCAGGCATATTTGGAAACTGGACAGGCTTGTTTTTCCTGGGCTTCCTCGGCCTCGGTTTCTTTGCCGTTTATTTCACTGCACGGCAGGAACGCTGGTGGGCATTGATTCCCGGCGGCGTTTTGCTGACGCTTGGAATTACATCTGTGCTGAGTGATATTTATGGCATTCCAGAGACGGGCGGCTTCTTCTTCCTGGGACTTGGCTTGACCTTTTTACTGGTGGCCGTATTGGCTTCGATGCAATGGGCTTATATCCCCGGCATCATCCTGCTGGTGATGGGTGCGCTGCTCGGGACTTCATTTGCGGGCGCGCTTAACTACGTCTGGCCCGCGGCTCTGATCCTGGCCGGGTTATTGCTGATTTATCGGTTTGTGCGCCGCCAATGAATCTTATCTTTATGTTTGATCATTTTAGTTTGTTTTGCAGCATATCCCTGACTTGATCTTTGGCATTCTTCCAGCGCGGTGAGACTACCTCGGCTAACTTCTCAAGAATCGTACAACCCGCCCTGTAGTGTTCCTTGCATAATTCTCGTAACTCTGCGCCGCCAATGCAAATGGCTTCCATCGAATCTTCGCTGACCGCACTCGATGTGTAGGTTTCCCCGCCAACAACGGAGGACCAGCCGAAAACGTCCCCGGCATGAAGATGGGTGAGGGTGATCTTTGGCCCATCGTAAGGCTTGTATTGAATGGAAACTGTTCCGCTCGAAATGAGATACAAATACCTGGCTTGATCGCCTTGTTCAAAAATCACCGTTTTGGGAGATGCAGTGAACGGCATGAATAGAGGCGCGAGCAGGTCGAATTGTTCCCGCGGTAAGTCTTTCAAGAAGGGTATATTCACTATTGTTTCCAACATCACTTGCATCGTATCGCAGCACGGATGTTGTTATCTAGTAATATATTTCCTGAAAGCGCTGACATTAATCCCTTTTTCAAACTATACTTTGAGCGGCTGCAAGTTGCGGTTTTGCGCGTTTGGAGAAATCTCAAAATCTAACCGCGAAGCCCGCACACTTGCCCTGCGTGCAAGTGCAGGGAAGTACGCCAAGAAAAAGCCTTTAACTTTGCGTTCGCCTGTCCTCGTAGAAGATGGCGTTCGCCTGCCCTCGCAGAGGGTTGCGGTAAATTAAAAGCGCAATTTATGTCCGTGTTCACTATAACAATCGTTATCTCGCGTTATACTCAGAATGTGCCAGTTAAAAAGAAAAGCAACCTTATTTCCCGCCGCAAGAAAATTTCTTCGCTCGAATTAATTTTGTCTGGTAAAGCGGATTTGCCGGTTAAAGCCAGTGTGCCTTTGCAAAGCGGCGATATATGTCCGAAATGCAAAAAGGGCCGACTCGATTACAATGGCGTGCTGGCGTTGGAATGTCCGCTATGCAAATTTACCGACAGCGGCGGCGCAGGTTGTACCTGATAATCTTAGTCATGTGTCCCGTGTGGACCGGCAACTTAAGAGAGTTTGCATCATGAAGATTTCTGCTCGTGTGCTTAGCCTGATAATTAGCGGTATTGGTTTGATCATGCTGGGTGTGGTGTTATATTTTTTTCTGCCAGCCAGCCAGCAGAGCGCGGCCAATGATCCAGCCGCCGCATCGGATTTTTCATCGGTCCCGGCTAAAGTCCAGTATGACGCGCCTGCGTTGAAATTATCCGATATAAGTGGTGTCCAGCATTCTTTATCCGATTATCGCGGGCAGGTGGTGTTGGTCAATTTGTGGGCTACGTGGTGCCCGCCTTGCAAGGCCGAAATGCCGAACTTGCAGGCTTTTTATTTAAAGTATCGAGAGGCAGGTTTCATGGTCATTGCAGTGGAAGATGGTGATCCAACCGCTGACGTGATCGCTTTTGTGAAGGATTACGGATTGACGTTCCCTGTGTGGCTCGACCCGACTTATCAAGCCACTGATCATGCCTTCAAGACTCCAAATTTGCCAAGTTCCTATCTTATAGATCGTAATGGCAGGGTAAGATTGGCGTGGGTTGGAGCAATCAGTGAAGGGAATCTTGAAAAATATATAGCCCCAATTATCAAGGAGTGATTATCATGGAAGCAAAAGTAAGCTGGCAAAAGGAATTGTCGTTTGTAGGAGTGGCAGACAGCGGTTTCGAAATCAAACTCGATAGCCATTCCGGGCCGCAGACCGGTGCCGGGCCGGTGGAGATGGTGGCAATCTCACTGGCGGGCTGCACGGCGATGGATGTGATCTCGATCCTGAAAAAGAAACAGCAGGATGTAACCAGTTTCGATGTTAAAGTCCACGCGGATCGCTCGGGCGATTATCCCAAAGTGATCACGAAGGCTGTGCTGGAATATGTCGTAGTCGGTCACAAGGTGGATGAAGCCGCACTTATTCGGGCCATCGAACTCTCGATGACGAAATATTGTCCGGTACACGCCATGCTCAGCAAGGCTTTTCCGATCGATATCCGTTATTCGATTTATGAAGAAACAGGTGGAGAAAAGCGCCTGGTAAAACAAGCGGATTGGAAGCACTAATCTGAAAGGACTCGGGTAGTCAGGCTATAAGCCTGACCATTTTCGAAAACATATTCTCTGGCGGGTTGCAAACCCGCCCTACGAACATTTATATAAGATTCCAAAAATAAAACGACCAAGCAACTGGTCGTTTTTATATCGCGGATATAGATTGCTGAATCTTTTATGGCTTTGGATCTGATTTGATCTGGCTGGCCGCATCTGATATATCGGAAGCAGTGATAGTTGTGCCGCCGCGCGTCAGTGTGCCTTTGTATGCGACACCTGCACTATGTGTGACCCAATCTTCCAAATTGAAAGCCAGTGGGCCATCGGCCAAAATCCACTCGCCATTGTATTTACGGGCAATGTGTACGTGCGTGCCTGTTGTTTCGCCTCCCTGGCAGGATGGAAAACCGATAAAATCTCCGGCATGTAACTTCTTGCCAAGCGGGACGCGGCTGTCAGCGGCCAGGTGAAGATAGAAGATCACCCAACCTGTGCGTTCATCGCCGTCGCCATCCAAGTCTACTGCGATGCCGTCCGTCCCGGAACGGACAACAAGTCCATCCGCCATTGAGACCGCGTAATTTTGTGGGTCGGTTACAAAACATCCATGGTGCTCCGATGGTGGGGCGAAATCGATCGCGGCAAACGGCTCACCAACGCCCCAACCTGCGTGCGGCCCGCCGGTGTAAGTCCACGTTTGTCCATCAG
The DNA here is from genome assembly GCA_021796315.1 of Chloroflexota bacterium. The sequence goes on along the minus strand of JAJYOH010000360.1, from coordinate 598 downwards.
GGAAGGGGAAGCGAAACGTGGGTTGTTTTAAACTGCCGGGGATTGGATCAATTGCATTGGCCCAGGGATCGCCGAATAGAGAGTTATATGTTTGTATCAAGCCTGACGGACCAGTGGATCGATCATACTCGGACCCGTTCTGGAATCTCGAAAAGAAATATTGGATTCCAACCGAGGCGGCGTTCTGCCACGGGTCTGGACGGATGATCGTCCCATCGGGCAAATCAAATTCGATGAGCTTTCCGGCGCGCCAACCATAGTAACCATTGTTGAAGGTGTTGGCCGCCAAGACCAACTGCAAATATAAACCTTCATAATAAATTTGCTGATAGCCGAGCATATATTTATCTGACGGTGGCTGTGGGTTTGAAAGCGCGCCTGTCTTATATTCAAGCAATGCCAGTAATAGGCGCGGGCTGACGCTCCAGTTTGTGGCTACATAATCAACGATTTCTGCGCCGGTGAGTTTTGGTCCGCTGCCGGCGTAAGCCTGATAATCTTTCAGCCAGCCGGGTTGGGATGCAACAAAGGCCGAGGTGTTGAATCCGATTTGCATGGGGCCGTTGATAAAAGCTCCATCGGGCATGATCTTATAAGG
>JAJYOH010000020.1 GCA_021796315.1 Chloroflexota bacterium | reverse complement strand
AGATGAAGTCCCTGCGCTCACGTGTCGGTCTGGGCTTGTTGGGTGCGGCTGTGTTTGACGATATTCTCGTCATTCTGCTGCTTTCGTTGTTCACCGCTGTGAACGATGGCGGCGAGGGAGTAGCTAGTGTCTTATTTGTGCTGGCAAGAATGGTGCTGTTCTTTATACTGGCACTGGTTTTCGGCTTATGGATACTTCCACGTATTATCCGTTGGGTGCGTGAACTGCCTGTTAGCCAGAACGTGCTTTCGTTGGCGCTGGTCGTTATACTGGCTTACGGACTGGCCGCTGAATTGATTGGCGGCATGGCGGCCATTACCGGCGCATTCCTGGCTGGATTGATGTTTGCCCGCAGTCCCGAACGGGATAATCTGGAACCGCGTATCTCCGCATTGGCCTACGGTTTCTTTGTCCCAATTTTCTTCGTGGGCATCGGTTTATCGGTAAATATCAATAGTGTGCTGGTCGGACTTGGCCTGACTTTCGTGGTTATTTTTATTGCCATTATCGGCAAACTGCTTGGAGCGGGACTGGGCGCACGTTGGGCCGGTTTTTCATGGCTGGAGAGTTTGCAATTAGGCACTGGAATGATTTCACGTGGCGAAGTAGGATTGATTGTTGCCAGCGTGGGTATGAAGACCGGGTTGATAACGGAAGTTGTTTTTTCGGCCATTGTTGGCATGGTGGTGGTCAGCACACTGGTCACACCGCCAGCATTACGAGCATTATTTAAGAAATCGGTAGACGTTAATTCTGATCTTCTCACGAAGACGCCCAACTCAAAAGTAAAACCTCCCGTTTCCAAAAAAGTAGTAGGCAGTGCGCCTAGTAAGGAAAAGAAAAAATGAACATGATACTCTTTGTTCTGCACGACCCAGAAAAACTGCTTGACCTGCTGGCGGCCTGGCAAGAAGCTGGTGTAAGTGGCGCGACCGTGCTGTTCAGTACCGGGCTTGGAAGGATACGCCCTGGCGAAGGTTTGCGCGATGATATTCCACTCATTCCCACTCTGGAAGATTTCTATCCCGACCCCGAGCATTTGGGACGCACAATTTTTACGATAATTAGCGATGAAAGCCTGATAAAAAAAATAGTCGCAGTTACCGAAGAAATCGTCGGCAATCTGGATGAACCAAATACTGGCTTGTTGGTTGTACTGCCAACGCAACAAGTCTATGGGCTGAAAAAGCAAAAAAAATCAAGAGAGCATAAATGATGTCCAGCAATCGAATTGCTGGACATCATTTATTACCAGGCGCGCCAAAAACCATTGCCAGCGGCAATCCCAATGGAGTGACCAGGGACAGGATGCCGCCCACGATCAGGGTGGTCAGGATCACGCCGGGCACGGCCAGCAGAACAATGGCCGACAGGTTGCGGCGCAGTTCGGTCAGGTTGAGATGGAATCCGAAAGCGGCGCACGGCGATGGCTACGAGCGATGCGATGAGCAGAAGTCCAATTATGATGTGTCGTTCAAAGGCCAGCCGTTTAAATTTCAACGCCCACATAATTCTTATGTCATGGAAACGTGTTATTCAAAGTTTCCTTTCCCGCCGAGTGCGCCATGATTTTGCATCCGCAAGTCAAAGACCGACTCGACGACATCGAACGCGTGGTCATCAATACGATGCTTCAACAAATTGCGCTGGGCGCAGATCCGCAAAGCGCATGGCAGGATACCGTGAATAAATTGGGGCAAACTGTCGCGAACTGGAAATCAATCCACCCCACCTGGAGTTCAAAAGATTGCAGGGGAAATGCCGCGAAGTGATATTCCATCACCGATGATTAGTTGAATTTTAGACTAAACCGAGAACCTGCTATGCCATGGATGAATTCAACTTGTTTATTTTGGCGTCCAGGTTTTCCAACTCGTCCCGATATTTGGTGCGCTTATCAGCGTTGATAAAAGCCGTCAACCCGCCTGCGGCAATGGGAATAAGCCCGATCCCATAAAGCGGAATTAGAAATACCCCTATCACTACAGCCCACAGGCTGAACTTGTACTGCTTACCGGCTTTGTTCATCTCTGTGGCCAGTTTTTCCTTCCGGCTTTCCATCTCAACAATTTGGACTTTCATGTTCGCAAGCGAACTCATTCGTACCTCCTGTGTCTCTTTCGATAAACACAAACTACGATTTCACGACTCTGATATTGAATCGATCAGACGGAATAATGCGCCGCAGGTCGAACCAAAGCGGGAGCAGCATCTCCACACCGCGCGAGGTGGTAATGTCGCCCAGATCGATCACTGAACGCCAGCCAAACCAATCGCGCAAAATGCCAATGACTTTGGTTTTGGCCTCGATGTCATTCCCGCTGACGAATACATCCGTCCGCTCCGGGAGCTTTGTCGGCTCGACCATCATGTTGCAGTTCATGGTGTTCAGGGTCTTTATCACAAATGTTTCAGGGAAAGCCTTTTGGATCTGTTCGCCCAATGAATCGCCGTTGCAAACCGAAAGAAGCAGATCATCCTTCGATGAATAGTCAATGGGGTTCGACGTATCGATCAAAATCTTGCCCTTCAAGTTGTCAGCCCCGGCCTGACGCAAAACCTCCAGCGAGGCTGAACCCAAAGTGCAGTTAAAAACAATCTCTCCGAAAGCCGCGGCGTTCGTAAAGGTCCCGTATAAAGCGCGCTGGCCTTCCTCCTTGGCCCAGGCAATCGCCTTTGGATTATCCGCATCGCGCGCACCCATGAAAACATCGTGTCCAAGCTGAATCAGTTTGGAACCGATCGTCCGTCCAACCATTCCTGTACCCAGGATGCCAATTTCCATTACATCACCTCTGCCACGAATTATTCTTTCACGTCATTGCGAGGGTGAATTTCCCCGAAGCAATCTCCAATAAAAACGGGATTGCTTCGCTCGGTCTCGACTGCTTGCGTCTCGACCATCGCTCGCAATGACATTATCTTCATCAAACCATCTCTTCCAACACAGGCTCCTGTTCTTTTGCAGCGGCCTTCTTTGCCATCTTGGTCTTCAGCCATTTCAAGCGGAAGGTTTCCTCGCGCTCACGCTCTTCAAGCGCGCTTTTAATGAAGAGCACCGTCTCTTCATATTCGGGAATAAAAATATATTGCAAGGCCTTGACCCGGCGCTGGGTCTTGCGTAATTCGCCAGCCAGCCTCCACACAGCCGTCATCAATTGCGAAAGCTCCGGGATGAGATTCAAGACTCCGCGGAAAGCGGCGCTGGCTTCATCCAAAGTTGCGCTCGTATCGCCCATGCTGTACGTCATTTCGAGCGGAGCGCCGCGCGATTCGACCACAGGAATCGGGACGCCCATCACGCCTCGAAATTTAAGTTGAACATCCACGGTCTGACTCATCGCCAGCGCGGCCCACGCAACGTGATCTTCACCCATGGTCAGCTTTGCCTGCTCGAGCGCAAGATAAGCCGTCTCCAACAGCTTCCACACTTTCTCCTGCAACGCCCCGGCATCATGAGCCATGCGGATCAGTTCGGTGGTCAGCACCTCACGCTTACGATCCAGGATCTCATAACCCTCGCGGGCAAATTGCAGTTCCTGTTTCATGCGCAGCAGGTTGCTGCGAGTGGGCGGAATGTTAAGATGCGTCACGGCGCTCCGTATAATATTGTTGAATCTCAGCCGGGCTGACGCGCGTCAGTTCTTCCTTCGGTAACATCGAAAGCAAACGCCAGCCGATGTCGAGGGTGGTTTCGATCGTGCGGTTTTCAGTCAGGCCTTGATTGACAAAATCTTTTTCAAAAGCGCGACCGAATTTCAAATATTGCTGATCGACTTTCGAAAGCTCTTCTTCACCGATGACCGATGCCAGCGCGCGCACATCCTGCACATGCGCGTACGCGGCAAAAAGTTGCGACGACCAATGGCTGTGATCCGCGCGCGTGCGTCCATCGCCGATACCATCCTTCATCAAACGCGAAAGGCTGGGCAGCACTGCAACGGGCGGATAAACGCCTTGATGATCGAGGTCACGATTCAGCGTGATCTGGCCCTCGGTGATGTAGCCGGTCAGGTCGGGGACGGGATGCGTGATGTCGTCATTGGGCATGGTCAGGATCGGGAGTTGAGTGATCGATCCTTCGCTGGTTTTGATTCGTCCGGTGCGTTCATAAAGCGAAGCAAGGTCACTATATAAATAACCCGGATAACCTTTGCGACTCGGCACTTCACCGCGAATGTTCGAGATTTGACGCAAGGCCTCGCAATAGTTGGTCATGTCGGTGAGAATAACCAACACATGCATCTGTCGCTCAAATGCTAAATACTCTGCAAGTGTAAGCGCCGCGCGCGGAGTCACCAGACGCTCGACCGGCGGATCGTCCGCGAGATTCAAAAACATGGTCACACGAGTCAGCGCGCCGCTATCGGTAAATGAATCGCGGAAGTACGCGGCCACGTCATGCTTGACTCCCATCGCGGCGAACACGATGGCGAACTGTTCGACCTTGTCGGATTTTTGACCGGAAGGAACACCTAAAGTTGCCTGTCGCACGATCTGCGCCGCGAGTCGATCATGCGGCAATCCTGCGCCAGAGAAGAGCGGCAGCTTTTGTCCGCGCAGCAATGTGTTCAAACCATCGATGGTCGAGATGCCGGTTTGGATGTAATCAACCGGATAAACGCGCGCGGTCGGGTTGATCGGCTGGCCGTTGATATCTGCATAGCGATCGGCCAGCGGCGCGGGACCGCCATCCAGCGGCTTGCCCAAACCGTTGAAGATTCGCCCGAGCATTTCCTCCGCCACCGGGATGTGGAACGGCTTGCCGAGAAAATGAGCGCGCGTGCCATCGATGGAAAGTCCCGTCGTGCCCGCGAAAACTTCCACCACCGCCACGCCCTCACCCACTTCCAACACGCGGCCAAGGCGCATCTGTCCGCGCGCGTCGATGATCTCAACCACTTCGTCGTAGCCGATGCTTCCCGTGCCCTCGACGAAAACCAGCGGGCCTTCGATGCGGCTTACACCGACAACTTCATTCACGCCAAGATCAAGCGCTTCGCTCATAGATAATCCGTCTCCAATTTCTTGATCTGTTCGTTGATGTCTTTTTGAATATCGTCGAACTTGCTCAGGTCATCGTTGGACACAACCGTCTTCATGCGGATCAATGTGTTCACCACCGGCAATTCATGGATCACGCCGATGGGCGCGCCCAGCTTGATGACTTTTTGCGCCTGATGATGGAAATGAAGGATCAGGTTCAACATGCGAATCTGTTTATGAACCGTCGAGAAACTATCCACCGCATCGAATGAACTTTGTTGCAGGAATCCTTCACGCAACAGACGCGCCGTTTCCAAAATCAATCTTTGTTCATCGGGCAATGTGTCTGATCCAACCAACTTGACGATCTGCGAGAGTCGACTCTCTTCGCTCAATATTTCCATGGCCTGTGAACGCAGGGCGTACCAATCCTGCCCGACTTCGCCCTGCCACCAATCGGCCACATCTTCCATGTATTCGCTGTAACTGTCCAGCCAGTTGATGGATGGAAAATGCCGCGCCGAGGCGAGCGATTTATCCAGCGCCCAGAAACAGCGGATGAATCGTTTGGTGTGTTGCGTAACCGGTTCGGAGAAATCGCCGCCGGGAGGAGAGACCGCGCCAATCACGGACACCGAGCCGGTCTGCCCGCTCAAAGTTTCGACCGCGCCCGCTCGTTCGTAGAACTCCGCCAAACGGTCCGCGAGATAAGCGGGATAACCCTCTTCAGCGGGCAACTCTTCCAGGCGTCCGGAAATTTCACGAAGCGCCTCGGCCCAACGGGATGTCGAGTCCGCCATCAACGCAACGTGATAACCCATGTCGCGATAATATTCAGCAATGGTGATGCCGGTATAAATGCTGGCTTCGCGCGCGGCCACCGGCATGTTGGATGTGTTTGCGATCAACACCGTGCGTTCCATCAACGGGCGTCCACTGCGCGGATCGATGAGATGCGGGAACTCCTGCAAGACTTCCGTCATCTCGTTACCGCGTTCACCGCATCCGATGTAAACGATCACCTGTGCATCGGCCCATTTTGCGATGCTGTGCTGAGTGACCGTCTTGCCCGAACCGAACGCGCCAGGGATCGCGGCAGTGCCGCCTTTTGCGAGCGGGAAAAATGTATCGAGCACGCGTTGTCCCGTGATTAAAGGCGCGCCCTTTCCCAGGCGCGATTTATACGGGCGCGCTTTGCGAACAGGCCAATATTGCAACATGGTCAATTCCTGTTCGCCGGCATCGGTGCGCACGCGCGCAATCGGTTCGTCGATGGTGTATTGCATCTCCGATGCGATCCATGTTAAAGTGCCGCTCACGTTCGGCGGGACCATCACGCGATGTTCCAACGCTTCAGTTTCCGGGACGGTGCCGAGGATCGTCCCGCCGCTGACTCGATCACCGACTTTCAATTTTGGCGTGAAGTTCCAGCGGTCTTTTCGATAAAGTGAATCAAGGTGCATTCCGCGGCTGATGAATGAACCGGTGCGCATCTCGATCACCGGAAGCGGACGCTGGACTCCGTCAAAGATGCTGCGCAGCAAGCCCGGGCCGAGTTCGACCGAAAGCGGAAGTCCCGTCGTGTAAACCGGCGCGCCTGGGCGCATCCCGGATGTCTCTTCATAAACTTGAATGGTAACGGTGTCGCCCACCATGCCGATGACTTCACCGACCAGTTGATCTTCGCCCACTTCCACCAAATCCAGCATGTTAACGTTACGCGATCCCTGGGCGCGGACAACCGGCCCGTTGATCCATGTGACTCTTCCGATCTGTTCGCTCATAAAGATTCTCCCATCAGGATGTGATGAACTGGAGAGCGGAGAGTGTCCTGCATTCGTCCGAGCCGGGTCTCGAGTGTGTTGTCATATTGACGATGACCATCTTCTGTTTCGACGATCACGCCAGCGCCCTGCCTGAGCGCATCGCCAAGAGTCACCTGCATTCCCAAATCTTTTGCAGCCTGCTCGATCACACCGGATGTGAAAAATTTGCGCGAGGTTTCGTCCGCTCGCACGATGGCTTTTTTCGCGCCGAGTTGAACCAGGGCTTCACGCAAAAGTAAATGCGCGGTCTTTTCATAATCCGTGCTTTTTTGAATAGTGGACAATCTTTGTTGAGCAGTACTGAAAACATTTTCGAGAAGTTTTTCGCGCTGCTCCAATTGCATGGTGCGCGCCTTCAACTGAGTCGTCGCCACTGCCTGACTGCGAACGCGATCCGCCTCGGCAGAGGCCCGCTCTAAAATCCGAGAACGCTCTTCCGCAGCTTGATCCATCGCCTGTTTGCGAATTTCTTCAGCCTTGACTTTGGCATTTGTCAAACTTTCTTCCGCATCCGTGTGTGCATCGCTTAATACCGCGCGGGATAGCACCTTGACATCTTCATCCGTCGATTTCATGAGTAAACATCCCAATCCAATCTCTCCCAACAATTAATTTGTTGAAAGAAAATTATCTAGAACTTTACACCGATGGCTCGAAGCACGATCTCATTGAGAGTCGGCTGGTCCGCTCCCACGCCTTCCGGTCCGGGGATTTCAACGACCAGCGGAACCGTGCTTCGCAATTTAAGATAGTCCATGCGGGCTTCGATGAGCTTCGCCACATCCTGGGTCACCAGCACGATGCCCGCCTCGGCATTTGCCAAAGCTTCATCGAGCGCCTGATTAACTTCAGCGGCGGACTTCACCGCCTTGCCATGGACTCCGACCAATGAGAAACCGAGAACGGCTTCTTCATTTCCGATCACTTGGATCTTCATTCGATCCCTATCGGTTCAAAACAAGGAAGGCGATGATCAGACCATAGATCGCAATGCCTTCGGCAAGACCGACGAAGATCAACGAGCGGCCAAACGCTTCAGGCTTTTCTGCAATCGCTCCGACCGCCGCCGCGCCGGTCCCGCTCACGGCGATTCCAGCGCCGACTGTTGCCAGTCCCGTTGAAATGGCCGCCGCCAGCGACGCATAAGGATCGCCGCCGGTTGCGGCTTGCGGCAATAAACCTGCGGCAAACACTGACGATGGGGACGCCAGCCAGACAACTCCGAGACCAACCGCCATCAACGCGATAACAAGATTGAACACTTTCATTCCAACCAGCAAATTCTTCGTGACATAAACAGGGTTATCCGTGCGCCGATACAAAAAATAAACCATCACCGGGATCATCGGTATGATGCTTGCAAATATTCCAACAACGATTTTCAACATGGCAAAAAAATCTCCTCTTTATTTTTTGATTTGTCTTAGGTTTTCAATTCAGCGGTTTCTGTCTATAAAAGTCTCTGGTGAAAAGATGACGATCACTTCTCCTAATCTTCTCCGGTTGGAAGAGGAGTCAAAGGCGCATACGGCATTCCACCTCCTATGAAGAATTTGCTGAAAAACTCGTAATATTCCAGACGCATGGTTTGAATGCCGACGATCAATCCTTCAAAACCCACAATGAATAGATTTCCGAGAACTATCACGATCCAGTACCCCGCGCCTTTCTCTGTTCCAACCAGAGCCGCCAGAATAAAGATGGCTGAACTCAAACCTGCATGTGCCACCGCGAACGCGCCGACACGCACATAAGACAGACTGTTACTCAGGAAGCTGATCAACTTCTCGAAGAGTTCAACCGCCGATTGGAAGAGGAACATGCCGATGCCGCCTTCGATCAACGGACGATGTCCTTCGACGAGATGCTTGAAGAATTCCGAGAACATCACGGCCACTCCGCCGATGACGGCGAGAACGATGAACACTGATTTTGGAATCGGGAAACCGTGCACCAGGCTTGCGGCGGCAAATCCCAACAGCGACCAGTAAAGCGTCAGACCGGCCACCCCGTTCGGGTCAAAGAAAAGACGCGCCCAATCGCGTGCGCGCCACGCATTGTGGATGTTGAGCAGGAATCCCAGACTGAGGAGAATGATCCCGCCGCCGACTGCAATCGCCAAAATTTGGGTGATGTGATGAATCGGCTGAAGCCAGATGGCCTTCAACACATCTTCATATCCGAAGATGCTGCCGTAAAGAAAACCGAACAGGGTCGCGGAAAATCCACAAGCGGCGACGACAGTTCCAAGCCCGCCCATGCTGCGCAACGCGGGAACGCGGCGACTCGCCAAAAGCAAGCCGAACAATGCCAGCACGAGTCCATGACCGACGTCGCCGAACATCGCGCCGAACAGCAAAGGGAAGGTGATCGCCATCAAAACAGTTGGATCCAATTCCTCGTAACGCGGACGCCCATAAGTTGTGACCAGCTGCTGGAACGCGCCGAGAATGCCGGGGTTTTGCAAAGAGATGGGAATATTTTGATTCTGCATCCCCAATCGTTTTGACGGATTGCCATCCACCAAAATATTTTTGGATGTCTGCTTAAGTTCCTGCGTGAGCGATTCCAATTTTGAAGTTGGTATCCAGCCAACCACAACATAGGTATATTGAAGTTTGCCGTAATGCCCCATGGCGTCCGCCAGCAGGCGGCTCGTCCGCACGCGCCAAAGCAACGTTTGGAGTTGATGTTCATAAGCCGCATGCAATTGGGAGATGCGCGCTTTTTGTTTTTCGATATTTTGTTTTATATTTTCAATGGCGCTATTAAGCGACTTGATAATTTCGGACGGTGTGCCTTTATAGGAGTCGGCCAACTCGAACGGATTCAAATATGCACTGCGAGCCGCGCGTTCCAAAATATCTGAGTTGCGTTTCGAGCCGGTCAGCCAGACGATGGCATTCTCGCGGTCGCGTTGCAACGGCAACAAAACATAAGGGATGCGTGACAGGCTCGTCTCGAGACGGTCAAAATTTGCAGAAGGCATCACGCCCAGCATCGAAAAAACATAGCGCGGATTTTGCATCAGGCTGATATCGGCGTCGATATCGGCAATCGGCAACAACTGGCGGATGTGATTCTGAAGTTCATCCAATTTTTTGTTGCTGGACGTAAATTCATCGTTTGTATTTTTTACATCCTGCTCGATCTGCTCGACAAGCGGACGCACCGCTTCGATCTTGATCAACGTGGCTTGATCTGCGGGCGGAGTTCCGTCTTCGACGGCCAGAGCCTGCATCGTAACCATGATCTGACGTTCGAGAGCCGCGTAGGCGGAGGCGCGTTCCTTCCACGATTCCCCCACCTTGCCGTTCGCATGTGAACTCAAATAACTGGAATCGACCTGATGAAAAACACCCTGCCGCGTCAAAACATTCGTGACAGGTAACAGATCCTTCTCCGGGACAATGATTTCCAACTCGGTCATTTCTTGTGGAAAAAACATAGCGCCTCCAAGGTGTCCAATTATGTTTTCAGTTTAGCAACTTAAACGACTACGGCATTATCCAAATTTGTTTCCATCAAAAGATAGGAAGTGAATTTTTCCTTCGGCATCTGTGTTGACTTGGCTCCGATCAACACAGTCAGATCTTGAAGCTCCAACTCCTTCAACAGAACAAAAGCCAATGGGAGACTGATATTAAACGGATAGCCGGTGAAGACCGACCTGAACTGCGCGATGAGTCGCCGCTGTAATTGCAATTCCAGTTTGGGCAATCCGCGCTCGGGGTTTTGCAGCAACTCATCGACATTGCCCAAGCCCGGATACAAACGCTCCACCACCCGGCCGATGTCGGCTCCCGCGGCAATCGTTCGAATATCTTCGTCGTGGACTTTATAGCCAAACGGCAGCGTATAGTTGATGACTTCTTCTTCGGAGAGATGATGATATACGCGATAACGCAAGGCCCACATGATGTTATTCAAATCGACCAATGGGCCAATGATTCGCAGCGATTGCGCGTGATCCTGTCCCTGGAGTTGATTGACCGAAGCCCACAGCTTGCGCCAATAACTTAAATCAAGAGCCACTTCGAGCGGGAAAAGACTCTGCTCGTCGGAGTAGCGTTTCAACGCGAATGTCAGCGTCTCATAATACGGAGTGTTCGACAGCAAAGCTATCGCGGCTTCGATATTTCCCACTTCCAGCATTTGCTGTGCCGGAAGAATATTCAATGATCCGAGCGGAAAGAGAACATCCTGAACTTGCTGCCAGGATGAGCCGTTGACGATTCCGCGCAGGACGGCTTTTAAATTATCGATCTCAAAATGTCGGAAAAGCTGGATGACCAGCGAACGTGTATTCGCCGGAGCCGAATGAATGACCGTCAGGTAAACGTCAGCAAGGCGCTGCTTGATCTGCGCAACCACCCGGCGGTCATCAAGTTCCTTTTCATCTATTCGATTTAAATAGGGGCCATAAACTGTGTTCTTGAGAGAACCAATCAACGCAGGCAGGTCTGTCGCTTCGGTTAATCCCGCCTCCTCTTCCGATGAAAGCAGACCGGAATACATCACCCGAACTCGCGAGTGAATGGCAGCGTAGCCTGAGACCCCGCCCGATGGCATATGTGCTAATCCCTTCCGGCCACACGATCCAGCACGTAGCCGACGGCACGCTCCATATGACTCATCGCCAGGCCCTTCATCCGATTCGATTTTTCTTCGGCATCGGCCAGGATCCTGGCACATTCTTCCTTTGCTTCGGCATTCGCCACCAAGCGGCGGGCTTCTGCCTCGGCCTCAGTTTTAGTTTTATCCATGAGGGATTGTGATTCCTGGCCTGCCAGCACAGGTAACTGTTCCGCTTCACGCAATGCGGCCTCGTAAATTTCCTGAGCTTGTTTTTCGATCTTCAGGACTTCCTGTATTCGTTTCTCATCCATACTATTTTTGACCTCACGAATCCTTTCTTTATACAAGAACAACAGTGAGCAAAAAGAAACTGGATAATGACGGCCTAAATGATGTGGTTATTATATAGCAGAAACTAGAAGACATCAATCACCAATTTTTAATTGGCATCAAAAAATCAATCCATTTTGTGCAAACTGGAATTAATAATGCACGCATCTTCATCGCAACCAAACCGGCCACCGTCTCGAAAGCGAATCCCAATCCCCGATTCGAAACGCGTAAAAAAACAAGGATGGTTACGAACGCATCCATGTTGAAAAAACAAAATTATCAATGATGTTCTAAAAGGATTTAAAGTTGTGTTTGTGATCGCCAAGCAAAAACATCCTGCTCTATTTTTTAAAGTTAAAACCATCCATGATACGTTGCGCAGATAAACGTCCCGAAACCATGGCCGCTCCAAGCATCTCCACCGCAGGGACGCGGCGCGTCAACACTTTGCGAAGTGAAATGCGCCACGCGCCGAACGCCAGGAAATTGGGGATATTGTGTCTGCGCTATATAAGCAGTGCGGCAAATTCTAAATTCCTGCTTTCAACCTTCGAGCAATTTCTTCATTTCTCCGAGCACCATTTTCCAGTTTTGCTCGGAATGATTGGCGTCTTCCTGGGTATTATTATTATCCTGCGTCAATGTCAACCTTGTTCCGCCGCCTTCAGCGGATAATTCATAACTGACAGTTTGATAGCTTTCAGGAACGTCAGGCAAACCCGATAAGGCGCTCCAAAAGGTCGAGACTAAAAGTCTGCCCGGTTCAACTTGCAGCACCTGGCCTTTATCTTTATAGGGCTTCCCTTCCCACACGCCTTCATAGGTAATGGGACTCCCCATCTGCCAATCCGTTGTCACTTGTGTGCCGAACAAATACTGTTTGATAAGCTCCGGCTTTGTGAGCGCGTTCCAGACTTTTGATGCGGGAGCATTGATACTGATGGTTACTTTGGCTGTAAATTTTTTATTCATGGTCAAAATCTCCTGTAAATTTATTTCGGGTTGATTAGGCTCATTAAACGCGCGCCAGTTTCCGGGTCAGGGTTGAAGCGGTTGCGGATTCTCAGCACGGTGCCTGGCAAGGTTTCCCATCCACAGATAACAAAGCGCCAGCACGCATCCAACGAAAAAGCAGCCAAGCCACAAAGCGGTTGGGCCGAGATGTTCATAAGCCCATCCACCGAGCATCGGGCCGATAAAAAACGAAAGCCCCCAGGCGGAACCGAAGATGCCCTGGTATAAGCCGCGTAATTCGATCGGAGAAAGGTCGGCAATGAGCGCCGGCGCAACTGCTGAAGCAGTGATCTCACCCATCGTCCAGACTGCAACCGTTAGAAAATAAAATGGCAGAAGGTGGCGGGCAAACATATTCAAGCCAAAACCAGTTCCGAGAAAAAGCGCCGCGGCGGCCATGGCGCGGAAGCGCGGCCAGTTCGAAGCCGCATGACTGACTTGAATACTGAGAGCCACGATCAGAATACCGTTGACAGCAATAGCCATCCCATAATCAGCGGCTGTGAGTCCATGCGCCTGCATATCAAGCGGCAGTGTGACGTAGCCCTGCATGTAGATCACCCCGATCAATAGAGCCAGCGCGCTGAACGCAAGCAAAAGCGGCTCGCGCTTGATCTGTTGGATTCTCTCGTTGATCGATGTATGAGCGGCGTGACCGGCCTCAGCGGGCCGCGTCTCCGGGATGCGGGCCAGTACGATCAATCCAAAGATGAATGTGGTCAGTGCGTCACCGGCAAAAAGCAAAAAATAATTGTAGTGCGCCATGAACCCGGCCAGGATCGGGGCAAGCGAAAAGCCCAGGTTGACCGCCCAATTTTGATAACCGAAAGCGCGTGTCCGTGCAGAAGACGGAACCAGGTCCGCAATTGCGGCGCCCAAAGCGGGTCGATACAAGTCAGTGAAGAATCCCAAAACAAGAGTGAAGAAGCCGATCAAAGGAACGGCACGTGCAAACCCCAAAGCGATCATTGCCACAGGCGCGATGAGCAGACTCATCAATAGAACCGGCCGGCGGCCAAGTCGGTCAGCCAGTTCGCCGCCTGCCAGTTGCGAAACAAACGAACCCGCACCGAACAACGAAACAGTCAACGCGGCCTGGCTAATTGAAATGCCGCGTTGACTGGTGAGATAGAGTGTGAGAAACGGAATTACAAAACTGCCCAGACGATTGATCAGAGTGCCGAGCCACAGAAACCAGTAAGCAGGTGGCAGGTCAGCAGTGATGACTGCAAAACGCGACCGAGTTGTTTGCATGCAAATTTTCCTTCTAGAATACATGTTCTATAAATGTTGGGCGATGATACACTAACCCTGCGAACACGTCAAGAAAGAAAATAAGTTATGAAACAAAATATTCTATTTTGCGCGGAAGGCCCCTGTTGCCGCGGCAATCGTCGCGTCGATTATTTCATTCGTGTGCATGATCGAAATAAACCCTGCTTCAAATTGCGATGGCGCGAGATAGATTCCATTCTCCAACATTTTTTGGAAGAATTTCCCGAAGCGGACTGTGTCCGCCATTTTGGCTGTTGACCAATCTATCGGCCTGGTCTCGCTAAAGAAAATTGTCCGCATCGTCCCGACCCGATTCTGTTGGATCGGAATCCCGGCCTTTTTCGCCGCTGATTCAATTCCTGCGTCCAATCGGCGGCCGCGCGCTTCCATCTCGTCCCAAACTTTTTGATCGCGAATCAAATCCAACGCCGCGATACCCGCGCTCATCGCAAGCGGATTGCCAGCAAGTGTTCCCGCTTGATACATCGGCCCCGACGGCGCGACCATTTGCATGATCTCTTTTTTGCCGCCATAGGCGCCGACAGGCAGCCCTCCGCCGATGACTTTGCCCAATGTTGTTAGATCAGGCTTGATGTTATAAAGCGCCTGTGCTCCATTTTTATGAACGCGGAAGCCCGTCATCACTTCGTCGAAAATTAAAACCGCTCCTTCGCGTTCAGTGATTTTTCGCAAGCCTTCCAGAAATCCCGGCGCTGGCGGAACAACGCCCATGTTCCCGGCAACTGGCTCGACGATGATCGCCGCAATTTGTTCGGGATATTTTTTGAACAAGGCATCAACTGAATCCAAATTATTGTAATCAGCCACCAGGGTATCTTTTACAGTGTTTGCTGGCACGCCGGGAGAATCGGGTAAGCCAAGAGTTATGACTCCTGAGCCAGCCTGCACCAATAACATATCCGCATGACCGTGATAGCAGCCTTCGAACTTGATGATCTTGTCGCGTTTGGTATAGGCGCGCGCCAACCGCAGCGCGGACATGGTCGCTTCGGTGCCGGAATTGACGAAGCGGATCATTTCGATGTTGGGCATAAAGTCCATGATGCTTTTTGCCAGTTCAACTTCCAATGGACTGGGCGCGCCGTAAGATGTTCCTTTGACGGCTGCGTCTTGAATGGCTTTCACAACTTTTGGGTGCGCATGTCCGGTGATCAGCGGACCCCACGAAAGAACGTAATCAATATAGCGATTGCCGTCCACATCGAAGAGATATGGCCCTTCGCCGCGCTCGATGAAGATCGGTTGTCCGCCAACAGCGCGGAAAGCGCGCACAGGTGAGTCCACGCCGCCGGGTAATAGTTGTTGTGCTTCTTGAAATAATGCGATTGACTTGTCAATATTCATAAAGGCTCCTGTTTCGGAGTGCGACGACTCCCGTCGTCGCTATGGCAAAGTCTGGAGACTTTGCACTCCGCTTAGAATTTTTTCCGCTGCCAATTCACCAGAACGAATGCAGTCGGGAATTCCAATGCCGCGATAACCGTTCCCAGCAAGGGCAAGGCCGGGGTGATTTTCGAGCGCAGTATCGATGCGTTTGAGAATATCAGGATGTCCGAGATTATATTGCGGCATGGCGTTCTCCCACACGAAGACGCGCGAAACGATCGGCTCGGCGGTGATTCCAAGTGTGAGATTTAATTCTTCCTTTGCCAATGCGAGCAATTCTTTTTCGTTCCACGAAATGTTCTCTCCGGCGCGGCCAACGAAAACACGAATGAGAGCATAACCTTCAGGCGCGCGATGCGGGAACTTGGTGGATGTCCATGTGCAGGCGAGAGCGCGGCGTCCTTCACGGCGCGGGATGATGTATCCATAACCGTCGAGGTCGCGCGGCAGATCATTTTGTCGATACGCGAGGGAAATGGTGGCGGTCGAGGCGTAGGGAATGCTTTGTAAAGCGGAAGCCAGCTCAGGGTCGAGTGAAGCGAGCAGGGTTCCACTAACAAAAGCAGGAGTCGCCAAGATAACGGAATCAGAGTCAAGGCTTGAACCATCCTCCAATTCCACTTGATAGCGTGATTCGTAATTTGTAATTCGTAAAACGCGCGTGTCGAGACGAAGATCAATGTTTTGAAGATGTGCAACGAGCGCTTCAACAATTTCCGCGAGGCCGGTCGTGGGTGTGAGAAAAGCCGAACGCGAACCGGGGATGGAGTCCGACGACTCCTGTCGTCGGTGCAAAGTCTGGAGACTTTGCGCTCCCACGCTTTTCTTTCGCATTTGAAGCGCGCCGCGCGCCAGCGAACCGTATTTGGTTTCGAGGTCGCGCAAATATGGGAACGTGGATGCGAGACTGAGCGCGTCGCCATCGCCTGCATAAATGCCGGACATCAGCGGCTCGATCAGATTCTCATACGCCTCGCGCCCCAGCCGACGACTGACGAACGCGCCGAGAGATTCATCTTCGCTGATATTTTTTGCGGGCAATAGAAAATCGAGTCCCATGCGCGCCTTGCCAAACCACGAAACAAGCTGCGATTTTAGAATCGCCTGCACGTTGGTGGGAATCATCATGGCAAGTCCATCGGGCAAAGGCAACAGGCGATTGCGATTCAAGACATACGTATTTTTTTTATTTGGATTCGTGCCGTGCAGGCGGTCGCCGAGACCGAGTTCATTGCAGAGCGCGGTGGCATAAGGTTTGGCAGCGAGAAAAGTATCGGGACCGCCTTCGATGATGAATGTACCATCGTCAAAAGTGAGGCGGTCGGTTGTAATTTTTCCGCCCCAACGGTTCGAAGATTCGAGGAGAACGATTTGGTCGTAATGCTTACTGCGTGATGCGTAATACGCCGCTGATAATCCAGCGATGCCGCCGCCAACAATTACGATATTCATAACCAGTTTGATTCCTTTGCAGTTTGGCGTATAAGGCCTGCCAGATCGTCGATCATCTGTGGGGCGGTATGAACCATTTCGATGCGCTCAAGACGCACGCCTAATGACCTGGCCAGTTTTTGATAAACGATGTCGATGTCGTACAGCACTTCAACATGCTCGCACACAAAACCGATCGGGCAGCTGATGATATTTTTCTGGCCTTGTGCGGCATAGCGTTTGATAGATTCTAAAACATCCGGTCCAAGCCAGGGTTCGTTTGAAATCGCCGCGGATTGGAAAGCAAAATCGTGCGGATGGTCGCCCAAGCGCTGCATGACTGCGTCCACAGTTTCGCGCAGTTGATCAGGATAGGGATCATTCCATTCCAAAATTCGCTGAGGCAAACTGTGTGCGCTGAAGATCACAGGGACTTGCGAACGCACATTTGCGGGGAAACGTTCCAATGCAGCGTGTACACGGCTGACAAGCGTATCGAGATAACCCGGGAGCAAATGCCAATCCTTGATGGGCGCAACTTCAACCGGCGATTCTGCCTCGCCGATCTTTTTGAAATAGGCTTCGATGCTCATCTTCGAATAATGCGGCGCCATCACCAGGCCGACAGTTTTTCCGATGCCCCGTGCCTGCATTTCGGCGAGCGTGTCTTTGATATACGGATGCCAGTGGCGCATCCCAACGAAGGCTTTGAATGTCTGTCCATTTTTATTCAACGCGGATTCGAGCGCGGCAGCCTGCTCCCGAGTCTGCTCCAGAATCGGGGAGCGTCCGCCAATTTCGCGGTAGCGTTCGCGCACTTCATGAATGATCTCCGGCGCGGTGGGACGATATCCGCGCACATCCAGAAGATAGGGTTCGACTTCGTCGAGATTATCGGGGCCGCCATAAGCCATTACCAATAATCCGATCATAGGTGCGGCGCTCTCCATTTTTTGATGATTGCTTCAAACGGTAATTTGATCTTGTTTTCGTTAAAAGGAAACCAGCCAATTTCTGTGCGGACGGCTTGCTCCTTAAGTTCGGTCGATCCCCAGACAAAGGTTGCGCCCAGTACGCCGACAACGACCGAGAGCCAATCAACCTGCATCAATAGCGAAGCAAGAATGATGAGGATGCCCAACGCCATCATATACGGCCAGCAAAGATATCCGAAATATCTTTCGCCGCGTATCACAAGCGGAAAGCCAAGTCCAATGATGAATAGCGTGGCGACGCCAGTGAGGAGACCAAAATAGTTCATGTCAGTAATCGGTGATTAGTGTTCAGTGTTCAGTGATCAGTGTTCAGTTTGTCGGCTTGCTCAGCATTGACTGGTTTACCAATCGGCTCCCGTTTCAGCAGGTCAAGAGTCGTTGCATGGAATTTTGAGTCAGCGAGGATACGGGCGTGGCGCGGATTATTCGGGTTGGCGGGTGCATGTCCTTTGATGATGCGCTTTTTCTGACGGGTGAGTTCAAGTGCGTCGAAGAGGAGGGTGATGCCGAGAATGCCAAGGATAGTGGACAGTGGACGGTTGACTGTGGACAGTGAAAGGAATTCCATTAGGAGGCCGAGTGACGCAAATAAAGTGGTTGGAATCCAAATCGTGGGCGAGATGAATTCGATTTTGCGGACGGCGACATGTCCAAGCCAAATTGCGAGGAAAGCCGTGATAGCAGCGACGAGACCGATCCAATTCATGCCCTCATCCCTAGCCCCTCTCCCCGTGGGAGAGGGGAATATTCATGTACCATATCGACAACGGCTTTGACATGGTCAACAGGTGTGTTTTGCAAAATGCCATGACCGAGATTGAAGATATGGCCGGGCTTGCCATTCGCGCGTTTCAAAATATCACGAACACGCGCTTTGAGTTCAGGCAGAGGCGCAAAGAGCAGTGCGGGATCGAGATTGCCTTGCACTGCAACATCCTCACCCAAAATTTTCCGGCCGTCATCGAGCGGAATACGCCAGTCGAGTCCGATTACGTCGCCACCTGCACGCTTCATCAGCGGGAGGAGTGTAGTTGTGTTCGTGCCAAAGTGAATCACAGGCACGTTCTCTTTTTTCGCCGCTTGCAGGATTTTTTGCGAATAAGGCAAAACAAAAGTTTCATAGTCCTGCGGATTGAGCGCGCCGACCCATGAGTCAAAGACTTGCACAGCTTGTGCGCCCGCACGGATCTGCGCCACAAGATAATCACTTAATACGATGGAAAGTTTTTCCATCAATGCATGAAAGACTTCAGGCGCGGAATACATCATCGATTTTGTTTTGAGAAACTCGCGCGACGAACCGCCTTCGATGAGATAAGACGCGACCGTGAACGGGGCGCCACAAAAGCCGATTAAAGGGACGCCGCTCAAAGCTTGCGCTGAGCCGGTTCGAAGCATCTCGCGCAAGAGGCGGATGGCATCCATCACATACCCCAAATCTGATTCAGGATTCACTGGCCGCAGATTCTTGACATCATCCATTGTGCGGACGGGATTCTGCAAAACAGGGCCTTCGCCTTTTGCAAATTCCAAGCCAACGCCGAGAGGAATGGTGGGCAGCAAAATATCGGCAAAAAGAATCGCGGCATCAACACCAAGCGCACGGACTGGTTGAAGCGTCACTTCGGCGGCGAGTTCGGGATGATAGCAAATTTCGAGCAGGGAATATTTTTCGCGGATGGCGCGATACTCCGCCATGTAACGTCCCGCCTGGCGCATGAACCAAACGGGCGTGGCATCAACAGATTCGAGGCGACAAGCGCGCAGGAAGCGGTCGGTCATTTCCATAACGCGAGTGTCTCTTCGGCGGGATGATAGATGGCGGTGTAAACGGGCGTGTCTTGCAGTGTGTAACGGCGCGCTTCGGTGTCGCGCAATTCATTGACGAGATCGGAGAAGCGCGGCAGATTTTCCGTTTCATAAACAACGATAAATTCCTGATCCTGCAAACCAAATGAATACAACAACAATTGCTTGATGTCCTCGTATTGCTTGCCGATGCGGATGTGTTCGTTCATCATGCCCTGACGCGACTCGCGACTCATCAGATACCACTCCGCTGTTTTTGCGAACGGATACATGACCAGATACTTCATGCGCGTTTCAGCGAACGGATCGATCTCCTGCGCTGAACGCGTCTTGGTGTATTGCGATGGACGTGTAAAACCCCAAAGCGAATCTACGGGGCGGATCAGGTGACGATAAGGCGTGGTCGCCTGCGCCAGTTTCTCGAAGAAGGTTGAAGTGTTGCACGGATTGTCCGCTTCGAGGGCGCACCAGACCAACACATCTGCTTTGCTGTCGGTGTTTTGAAAAATGTCCACAGTTTGCGCGGCGGTGCATAAACCTGTCAGCCAGTTTTTATGGAAGGAGGATTTTTCTTCTTTGCTTAGCAACCAATAAGCGTCCGTAAAGGCATACAGCGAAAAATGATTAAGGGTCCGGGGAGTTTGTTCAGGCATAAGTCTCTCAATTCATGATCGGTGGTCGAGTAGCCCGAGTGTAATTCGAGGGCATATCGAGACCACGGTATTCAGGATGATTCTTGTTTTTCTATTCATTGTTGGTCTCGATATGGCGGAAGAACACCGCCTACTCGACCAACGAATTGTTTTTTTAATTTGCACTTGGAACATAGATACAGGCGGGATCGGATTCCAGATAATCGCCGGTGATGCCATAGGCGCGTCCGCGTTGACCGCCGCATACGTCGCGGTATTCGCAGATTCCGCAGCGGCCTTTGATTTTGTCCGGGGAACGCAGGTCGGTGAAAAGTTGCGAGTGACGGTAAACATCCACGATATCGTCTGTGCGGACGTTGCCTGCGGTGATCGGCAAAAAGCCGGAGGGTTGAATATCGCCGACATGTGAAATGAACAGGAAACCGTTCCCGTCATTGACGCCGCGCGTCGGACGATTGAGTCCATCGGCATATTGGAAACCCGCGCCCTGGAAGGTGACCGGTTTATCGGCGCCTTGTTCAGCGCGTTTACGCTCAATTGCAACGCGGCGATACATCGGCGCAGCCGTGGATTTAATATCAAAGGGCGCGTTCCTGGATAGATCATACAGCCAGTTGAAGACGCGTTCATGTTCTTCGGGAGAGATCATGTTGCTGGCTTGTGCGCGACCGGTCGGAACCAGGAAGAACAATGACCATTGCACCGCGCCAACTTCCTGCAGGAACGGGATCATTTCATCCAGAATATCCACATTGTGTTTTGCAACCGTCGTATTGACCTGCACACTTACACCGATTGCCTGCGCGCGGTGCAAAATATCCATGGTGCGCTGCCATGAGCCTTGCACCTGCCGAAAATTATCGTGGATTTCTGCGCGCGGTGCATCGAGCGAAAGCGCAATGCGGCGAATGCCTGCATCACGCACTTTTTCGAGTCGCGCCGTGGTTGGCAAGGCCGTGGCAGTCGGCGTCAAAGAACAACGCAATCCTTTTTGCGTTGCATAAGCGATCAGCTCATGCAAATCCCTGCGCATCATCGGGTCGCCGCCAGTGAAAACCAGGATCGGTGAACCGAATTCAGCCAGACGGTCGATCAAGTGCAGGGCTTCTTCCGTATTCAATTCATTCGGGTCGGGTGTGTGCATGGCATCCGCGCGGCAGTGGACACATGCGTACGCACAGGCGCGCGTCACTTCCCAGGCAATGGTGAAAGGCGCCATGCTGAAATCGGCGCTTGCCATGTGATTATTATGCAAAGAACGGTCGGCTGCGGCGCGTTGGGTTAAGTTCGATGTTGTCATTGATATCTCCATTCACTTCTTAATGTCATTGCGAGCGACACATGCACCGCACTGCGTTCCCTGGCACCGCCCGCCAGGGCAGGTGTGGTGCAGTGCAGGTGAGCGAAGCAATCTCATGATTAGCAAGGTAGTTGAGATTGCTTCGGGTGGTTTCGATACGGCGGACAAGCACCACCTACTCAACCACCCTCGTAATGACATTTACTACTTCAACCAATTCGCCGCTTCCACGGCGTGATAGGTAATGATCAAGTCAGCGCCGGCGCGCTTGATGGATGTCAATGTTTCGAGCGTGGCTTTTGCTTCATCGATCCAGCCGTTTTGCGCCGCGGCTTTGATCATCGAATATTCGCCGCTGACGTTATAGGCCGCCATCGGCAATTCAGGAAAGGCATCCTTGACCGTGCGGATCACATCCAGATAGGCCAGCGCAGGTTTCACCATCAACATGTCCGCACCTTCGTCCACGTCAATCGCGGCTTCACGCAGCGCTTCGCGCACATTGGCAGGGTCCATCTGATGCGATTTGCGGTCACCGAATTTCGGTGCGCCCTCTGCCGCATCACGGAACGGTCCATAAAACGATGAAGCATATTTCACAGAGTAAGACATGATGGGAAGATTTTCATAACCTGCAAAATCCAGCCCTTCACGAATCGTCGCGACCATTCCATCCATCATGCCGCTCGGCGCAACAATATCCGCGCCGCATTCGGCGTGCGAGATCGCCACCTTCGCCAGCACGTCCAACGTTTCATCGTTGAGCACGTAACCTTCAGGCAAGCCAGCGTGAAAATGTTCGCCCGTATTCAAAATCCCGCAGTGACCGTGATCGGTATATTCACACAGACACACATCGGTCACGACAACCATCTCCGGGATTTCTTTTTTGATGGCGCGAATTGCCTGCTGGACGATTCCATTGTCGGCGAAATTTTCCAAACCGACCGGATCTTTTTCGGCTGGGATACCGAACAAAATCACAGCGTTCACGCCGGACTTCATGGCGGCTTCCGCTTCACGGACAGTTTCTTCCACTGACAGTTGATACACGCCCGGCATCGAGCGGATCTCGCTGCGACCCTCGCCATGCCTTACAAACAGCGGATAAATAAAATCGCGCGCGTTTAATTCCGTCTCGCGCACCATTGCGCGGATGGCAGGCGTGGCGCGCAATCTGCGCGGACGAACCGATTTACGATTAACGATTAACGATTGACGATTTTCAAGTTCAAGCAGAGTCATAATGTCTCCAGATTACTGATGATTTGAATCAGTCCTTCGCTGGTATATTCTTTTGCAGCCATGATGTTGACCAATCCTTCTTCCCTCGCGGCTTGTTCTGTGATGGGGCCAATGCAAGCAAACAACGGATTGTTCGGCAGGTTCAATGGGTCAAGTCTGTTCTGTTTTGTAATCGCGCAGAAGTTTTGCACGGTGGATGGGCTGGTCAATGTAATCACATCCACACCGGCTCTCAATGCGGCTAGACCCTCGGCATCAGGCTGTGCGGGCAGGGTTTTGTAAACGGCGATCTCATGCGCGATGCCGCCCGCTTTGACGATCTCTTCGGGTAAAGCCTTGCGCGCAATTTCGGCGCGAGGCAGCAGGACCCATTTATTTTTCAAATCGCCCAGCCCGGGCAGGATGGCTTCGGCTACATATTCTTCAGGGACAAAATCAACAACCACGCCGCGCGTTTTCAATGCGTCCGCAGTTTTTGGGCCGATGGCTGCGACCCTCACCCCACCCCCTCTCCCAAAATTGGGAGAGGGGCGAAGGGGTGAGGGAGAAAACACAACATCCACAGCATTGACCGATGTAAAAACGATCCATTCATATTTGGCTAGATTATTTAAAGCTTGTTCGAGTTGTGTATTGTCTTCCATCGGACGGATTTCGATCACAGGAAAATAGATCGGCTCGAAACCAGCGGCTTTTAATCCGTCTGCCAATGAGTCTGCCTGAATACGCGGGCGGGTGATCAGAATGCGTTTCATTTGACTGAACTCATCGAAGGATTTCATTTGCGCCTTGTGAAATAGCTTGTTGAGCAAGATCATTTCCAAGCTGAAGCGCGTCCGCGCCCTGACCAGTTACTTTGACGATTTTCTTTCCGTCTTCTGAAATCACCAAGCCAGTTAACCTGACACCTAATACCTGATACTTGACACCTGTCTCCGCGTACGCTGCAACCGGCACGGAACATCCGCCGCCGAGGCCGCTCAGGAAGGCGCGTTCGGCAGTGACCGCTTTCCGCGTGGACTCGTCATCCAGCGCGGCGAGCAGGCTGAGGGTGGACTGATCGTCAGCGCGGCATTGAACAGCCAGCGCGCCCTGTCCCGCTGCGGGCAGCATCACCTCCAGTGAAAGCCATTCGGTCACATTTTTTTCAAGGCCCAAACGAGTCAGTCCCGCGCCAGCAAGAATGATCGCATTGTATTGACCATCGAGCGCTTTGCGAACGCGCGTGTCCACGTTGCCGCGCAGGGACCCGGTGCGAAGGTCCGGGCGGAGGGAAAGCAATTGGGCTGAGCGGCGCAGGCTCGAGGTCCCGACCGAAGCGCCTTCAGGTAAAGTCTGCATTGTGTAACTATTTGCCGAGATCAACGCGTCCCGCACTTCGGCGCGAACAGGAATACATCCGATCGTTAATCCATCTGGATTCTCAACAGGCAAATCCTTGAGCGAATGCACCGCGCAATGAACGGCGCCGCTCAATAATTCAGATTCGAGTTCCTGGGTGAACAAACCTTTGCCGCCAATCTCAGGCAATGGCCTATCCAAAATTTTGTCGCCTTGCGTGGTGATGATTTTTTCTTCACATATAAGATTTGGGTGAATTTTTCGAAGAGAGTTAATAACCCACTGGGTTTGCCAGCGAGCGAGCGCAGACGGGCGGGTTGCAAAAATCAGTTTCATGTTTAATCAGCCGCCATGGATG
>JAJYOH010000359.1 GCA_021796315.1 Chloroflexota bacterium | reverse complement strand
TGATTTTCGAGAATATCAAAGGCATCCAAGTTTCGCTGGAAGACATGATGATTGAAACTGCGGATCGCAAAATAAGATGGGCGAAAACCTTTTCTTCTGTGACACCAATATTCTTCGTTATCTAGTATTACAGCGCAAGGTTGGTAGCGTACAATTTGAATAAGGTGAGATGAAGAAGGCATGGTATCTTTCTCCAAACACTGCCAAGTGGAAGGAGACGAAGAATACCATGCCCAGAGGAATTGTAACCGAAGCCAGTCGAGCTCAAGGATCGGGCCGAGCCGATCAAGCAAGAAGCGGACCGAAGGCAAAGGCTTTTCGAAATCAGATCGAGACCTGCCCGGCGCCGGAATGCAACTTGAGTACGAAAGAGGTTGAGCAGTTTTTGAAGGAAATGAAGCAGTATATGAAACTGTTTGGACCGGCCCTGGAGCGAGTGGAGCAAATGAAACGAAGCCGAACTTACATGCACGGTCTGCTGGGTAACGCTGCGCGCAAGAATGTAGAACAGATAGCGTTGGAGGTGGGCGAGAAAGTGCGCAGCCTGCAGTATTTTGTGGGTCAGAGCCAATGGAAAACGGAGCCGGTGATTGCGATCCATCAAGGCTTGATCGCTGAAAGCTTGGGAGCAGAGGATGGAGTGATGCTGATCGACGAATCGAGTGTGGTCAAACAAGGCCGCGAGTCGGTTGGCGTGGCGGCACAATACTGCGGCTCGGTGGGCAAGATCGCGAACGGGCAAGTCGGAGTGTATTTGGGATATGCCAGTCACAAAGGGTACAGCTTGATTGAGGGGCAGTTGTTCATGCCCTCTGAATGGTTCGATGCGGAACAGGCTGAGCGGCGAAAGGCGTGTGGTGTGCCGGAAGATCTGGTGTTCAAAACGAAGCCGGAAATCGGGCTGGAATTGTTGAAAAATGCCGTAAACCGCGAGAATTTGCCCTTTTTCTGGGTAGCGGCTGATGCCTTGTATGGAGATGCTCCCACGTTCCGCGACGGGGTAGCTGCATTGGGAAAATGGTATTTCACAGCGATCAAGGAGAACACGCCGATCTGGTGCACCCCACCGAAAGTTCATGTTCCTCAGTGGAGCGGTCACGGGCGTCACCCTAGCCGTTTGCGTTTGAGTGATCCGAGAAAGCATCCCTTTCAAGTCAAACAATTGGTGAAGAAGATTGAAAAGAAAGATTGGCATCGAGCTGTTATCAAGGAAGGCAGCAAAGGACCGATCCTTTGTGAATTTGCATTCCTGCGCGTGACCGAATCGCGGGCAAACCTGCCCGGTCAAGAAGTCTGGCTCATCATTCGCCGCAATCTGGATAACCCGCAGGAGATCAAATACTTTTTTAGCAATGCTCCCCGTGACGCTCCCTTGAATGAGTTCATTCGCATCAGCGGCATGCGATGGCCGATCGAAACCATTTTCGAAGAAGCCAAAGGCGAAGTCGGCATGGATCATTACGAGATGCGCAGTTGGCAAGGTTGGCACCATCACATGCTGCTGGTTTCTCTGGCCCATCATTTCCTGGTCCGCTTGAGGGTTCGTTTTCAAGAACAAGCTCCAGCTCTCACGATTTATCAAGTTCGACTACTGCTTTCTTCCGTTCTGCCATCCGCTGTCGTAGATATTCCAACAGCTTTGGACCGAGTGCGCTATTATCAAAAACGGAACTTTGTCGCCTATCAATCTCATCGCAAAACAAAATTGGCTCAATTAGCAGCTTTTTCTCATGACCTTGCGCTGTAATATTAAAGATAGAGGATATTCGTAAAATTGTGGTCGGACAACTAATGCACCAAGCTCTCAACAGAAGATTCAACGTTTTGGTTTCTTTGTCATTGTCCCCCTACGTGACCCGACGCGAGATGCAATGAATACTTATGCGATCATTGTTACATACAATCCTCCTGCTGGATTCCTCGATAAACTGGATAACTTGAGAGCGCAGATAGATCAATTGGTTATTGTTGATAATGGTTCGAAGCCCGAAATATGTGATAGCTTTCGGCAAATTGCTAGCCAAAATGAAGAGCACATAGAATTCATTTTTAATAAAGGAAACTCAGGAATAGCGATTGCCCTCAACCAGGGGTTTGCCTGGGCGATTGAAAGAAATGCTGACTTTGTTTTCGCGTTCGATCAAGATAGCCAACCTGCTCCCGGGATGGTGGCAACGGTTTTTGGTACCTTTGTTTCTCATCCTAGGCGTGAACAAGTAGCTATCGTGGCACCTGTAGTTGAAGACCCAACTGCTGGTATAGTTCTTAGGTATGTGCAATCTCGCGGCCTCATTTTTTATAGGCGGATGCATCTTGCCAATCAAGTATTAAATGATATTTCTGCCGTTATCACGTCTGGCGCGCTTTATAATCTGCAGGTGTATCGAAAAATCGGACCCTTCCGGGATGATTTCTTTATGGATTATGTGGACACAGAGTATTGTCTTCGCGCAAAACAGTGTGGTTACACTATAGTGGTAAACTGTAATGCTCACCTTTACCATCGCCTAGGGAATCAACAAAAGAGGAGCATAGGGCTACTTACAACGTTTCCCACTTTTCATTCGGTATTGCGTTGGTACTATATCAGTCGGAATCGCGTTCTAATGTATGAACTGTATGGATTGCGATTTCCTCATTGGTTGTTGTACGAGTTAGTTGTAAATAGTAAGGGGCTCATACGATTATTGTTTTTTGAAGACCAGAAAATAAACAAGCTATTGGCAATACTTTTGGGTACGATAGATGGTATAGCGCAACATATGGGTCCGATATCAGATTCAAGAAAGACTTTAATAAAGGCGCACCAATAAAACTGTCGAGTCCTTTATATGCGTGATGGTCATGTTATCGTAAAACCATTTTGAGATCCCTTTATAGATTGGGTGAATGGTATTGTAAAATTGTCTTTGCGGAAAGAAATTTTTGGGATCTGTGTGTTACATGTCTGAACTTTTAATCTCCATCGGCCTTGTAACCTGGAACAGCGCCGCTTATCTGCCTGATTGTTTGGCTGCTTTGATGCGTCAGCAGGGTGTTCATTTTGAGTTGATTGTGGTAGACAATGCATCTGCCGATCAGTCTCTTAACTTGGTGAAGCAATACTGTCCCCACTCACGTATGATAGTCAATCACAATAACACAGGTTTTAGCCACGCCCATAATCAGGCCATCCGGGCATCAAAGGGTATTTATTACCTGTCACTTAATCCCGATGTAATGCTGATGCCGGATTACCTATTTCAGATGGCGAATGCTATTGAGTTGGACAACACAGTGGGCCAGATTTCTGGCAAGTTGTATCGTGTTTCAGATGCCTCCGAAGTGGGCAATTCCAGAATCTTGGATTCTGGCGGCATGTTTTTCACGCCTAATCAAAGGCATTTCGATAGAGGGGCTGGGGAAACCGATATTGGGCAGTACGACAGGCTGGAATACATTTTTGGCGTCAGCGGCGCTGCTGGCTTCTATCGGAAAGCAGCCTTAGAGGACACGGCCCTTGATGGCGAGTATTTTGCAGAGAGTTTCTTTGCCTATCGTGAAGACGCAGATTTGTCGTGGCGCATGCAGTTAATGGGATGGAAAGCACTCTATACGCCACACGCACAAGCGTATCATTTTCGTTCAGTTCGGAGGGATGCTCATCGCGGAGATATCGATGCCAGCATCAATATGCATTCGGTTAAGAACCGCTTCCTAATGCGGATTAGGAATCAGACATGGGTAAATGGCCTTAGATTCCTCGCACCGACTCTGTGGCGTGACTTGCTGGTTATTGGGTATGTCGTGCTTTTCGAGCATTCCTCTTTGCCAGCTTTCTGGTCATTGCTGCGGTTGTGTCCTGAGACGTTGCGAAAACGGCATGCGATCATGAGCAAACGCCGGGTCAGTGATAGTTATATTAGCCAATGGTTTAGGCAGAAGGCGATTCCTTTTCATATCGAGGGCGATGAATGAGAATTGCGTTCCTTGGTATTCGCGGCATTCCTGCTGCTTACAGCGGGTTTGAAACTTGTGCGGAGCAACTTGGACAGCGTTTGGTACAACGTGGACATCAGGTTACCGTCTATTGTCGGTCACATCATATCACTTATGAGGGAACTCATTACAAAGGAATACGTTTGATCAAGTTGCCGACTATTACCAATAAATATCTTGACACCATTGTTCATTCATTCATCTCTTCGCTTCACGCTGTCACACAACGCTACGATGTGGCCCTATATTTTATTGCTGGTAACAGTCCTGTTACATGGATTCCTCGCCTGGTTGGTACCAAAACCATTCTTAACGTAGATGGTTTGGATTGGCGTCGAGAAAAGTGGCCCTCTCTGGCTAGAAAGTACATCCAATTGGCCGAGTACCTTGCTACCTTTCTTCCCAACAGATTTCTAACCGATTCAATGCAGGTACAGCAGTTTTATAAAAAACGTTTCAATTGCGAGCCGGCCTATATTCCTTATGGTTCAGATGTCGAAATCGCTCCGCCAGGGGACGTTCTAAAACAATATGGTCTGGAGGCGAGAAAATATATCCTGTTTGTTGGACGCCTGGTTCCAGAAAATTCCGCGCATCACCTAGTAGAAGCGTTTCGCGATATAGAAACGGACCTAAAGTGTGTGATCGTAGGGGATGCTCCTTATGCAGAAGAATACCAGACAGGTCTGAAAAAACTGGCAGAAGGCGATAAGCGCATAATCTTCACAGGCTATATCTTTGGCCGCGGATATCAGGAATTAAGTTCCAATGCATATATATTTGTCGAATCTTCCGGCGTAGGGGGCACGCATCCTGCTTTGGTGGAAGCGATGGCTTTCGGAAATTGCGTAGTTGTTCATGATACGCCAGAGAATCTTGAGACCATAGGGGAAGCAGGATTTGCCTATGATGGCAAGATGGGTTCATCGGACTTGCGCCGTGTTTTGGAAACGCTTCTTAAGATTCCTGAAACAGTTGAGGCTTATCGTCTTAAGGGTCGCCAGCGCGCACGAGCCGCCTACTCGTGGGAAGCTGTCACCGATGCCTACGAACAATTATTTTATCGAATCTGCGGAAAATCGGCGTAATCGCGCAGGGCACGCGTATTTATGAACATGGGGCCTTATGATACCCAACATCGAAGTAAAATTCGTGTTATGACAATCAGCCTTAAAGCAGGTTTCGGTTTTTTGTCTTGGCGATGCGAGAGGCATCAGCCCGGATATAGTGACTTGGCCCCGAAAGATTGGGAACCGAGGCGCGCTTTGTCAACTTTATTTTTATCGCGATTCCAGTTGATATTTTGATCTTGAGGCAGATTACTAGCCAAGACAATAGAAAGTTCGATCATGCTGCGGCGTTTCTCAACCAACTTTGCTGTATTTTCGATCTTTGTGGACCTCGTAATAGTCCCATTGATGCTCTGGCTTGTTTCCAACCTTCGGCCATTGATGAGTCCTTTGCCGGGTATTGCAAATATCATCGAACCTGTCAATATTCCCCTGATTCTTTATGTGATCTTTCCCCTTCTCTGGGTTGTGATCCTGGCTTTGAATTCAATCTATGATGGCAAGAAAAACCTGCGCGTCGTGGATGAATTTGCCAGCCTGACGCAAGCGACATTGTTGGCATCTGTCAGCATGGCCGGGATTCTGTATCTGACATTCCGCGAAACGTCCCGCGCTTTATTTGTCACGTTTGTGTTATTGACTTTTCTCACGATGATCCTATGGCGCATGGCTGCCCGCCTGATGTTTCGTGTCTATCGCAATGGGTTGCCGAGACCGCAGCGCGTCCTGATTGCCGGCGCGGGATTAGTCGGGAGAAACCTGCAAGCACAGCTTCAAGGATATAAAGACCTCAATGTTCGTTTCATCGGTTTCTTGGACGATGACCCGGAGAAACGCGCTGAACATTCGGATGATATTTTAGGAAATCTTGAAGATATCCGGCCTGCTGTTCAAAAATACAAAATTGATGATGTGGTAATTGCGTTGCCGCTCCGCGCTTATGAGCGTACCAATCGCCTCGCCACGGATCTGCTCGATTTGCCGGTCAGGCTCTGGATCGTCCCAGATTATTTTTCGGTCACTGTCCATCAAGCCGCAATCGAGAATTTTGCTGGCATCCCAATGCTTGACTTGCGCGCTCCTGCTTTGAACGAATACCAGCGGATGCTCAAGCGTGGATTTGATTTGGTCGTAACCACACTTTTGCTCATCCCGGCTTTGCCAATTATGGCATTGGTCTCGCTATTCATTTTATTGGATGATGGCAGGCCGATTCTCTTCACGCAAAAGCGCGCTGGCGAGAATGGCAGGTTGTTCAAAATATATAAGTTTCGGACGATGGTGCGCGGCGCGGAAGAGCTGCAGAAAGATGTGGAAACGCGGGATGACGAAGGCAATTTGATTCACAAGCGTCCGGATGATCCGCGCGTGACGCGCGTCGGGAAATTCCTTCGCCGCTTCAGCCTGGATGAGATGCCACAGTTC
>JAJYOH010000358.1 GCA_021796315.1 Chloroflexota bacterium | reverse complement strand
GATCTACAACATACCTGAGTTGGAACCCAAAGGCCCGGCCCTCGGCCTAGATGGCAAGACTTTGGCTGGTATTTACAATGCCACCATCACCAAGTGGAACGATCCTGCCATTGCTGCTCTCAATCCACAGATCGCAACCAAACTGCCCGCCAAACAGATTACCGTAGTTCATCGCTCGGACGGTTCCGGAACGACTGAAATCTTCACCAACGCGTTGACTGCTTTTAGCGCCGATTGGACTGCTGGACACGGCGCGACCGTTGAGTGGCCGGCTGACAAAGCCGGAAGCGGCATCGGTGGCAAGGGCAGTCAGGGTGTGACCGCTGCTGTGCAGAACACTCCGTATGCCATTGGCTACGTTGAATATAGCTTTGCTACAGCCAATGGACTTTCATTTGCCCAGATGGTGAACAAGGCTGGCAAGACGGTTACGGCCACCCCCGATTCAGTCAAATCCGCCATGAATGACTTTGCCACTGCCTTTACCCCCGCCTTGACAGCAGTCATCGTGAATGGTGGCGGCGATGGTACCTGGCCGATTGCCGGTTACACCTACGATATCATTCATGCCTCCAGCATGACCGACTGTGTCAAGGCTCAGAAGATGCTGGAATTCTTCCATTGGTTCCTGACCGATCCTTCTGCCACCAAGCGCGCCACGGATTTGGGTTTCGTTCCGCTGCCTGACGCGGTTCTGCAGCAGGTGAATACTGCCCTCAGCAAGGTAACCTGCAACGGTCAGCCAGTGACGATCATGACCAAATAACCTTTATCAATCCTCCCTGGTCCCCGGAGGGTCTCTCCCTGTGGTATGAGAGAGGCCCTCCATTTCAGTTTATAATCACGACAAGTCAAGGAATTTTCCTTATCGTCTCGGGACTTCACAGTGAATAAAATAGCCTGCGTTTATCAGAACTTCAAGAGAGCTTGAAATGAAAAACGTTTCCGCTTTGCAAAAAAACAACTGGATCGCTCGCTTGAGACGATCCACTCGCCATGGGGATGTACTTTGGTCCGGGATCGTGATATTGATGTCTGTTTTGGTGCTTGCGGTTGTCGTTGCCATTGGCTGGATGCTCTGGCAGCAATCCGCCGAGGCGCGCGCCAAGCTCGGCTGGGCCTTCATTCTTCCTACCGCAGATTCCTCCTGGAATCCGGCCACCGGTGTTTTTCAATCCTGGGCTTTCATCTATGGCACTTTGGTAACCTCGATATTTGCGATCATCCTGGCGATTCCTGTCAGTTTGGGTATTTCCATTTTTCTGGCCGAACTTTGCCCGCCGCAAATTCGTTTGCCGCTTAATTGGATGATCGAGTTGCTGGCAGCCATCCCAAGCGTCGTTTACGGTTTGTGGGGCATCTTTGTCTTCCTGCCGAAGATCGTTGTTCCAATCGGTGAGGCGTTATTCCTGGCTTTTGGTCAGGTACCCTTACTTAAAATCTTCTTCACGGGACCGATCCCACAGAGTGGTTCGTCACGCCTCGCCGCTGCCTTGACCCTGACAATTATGATTATCCCGACCATTACAGCAATCGCGCGGGATGTGTTTTTGGCGATCCCTGACAGTCAACGCGAGGCCGCCATGGGCATGGGCGCCACGCGCTGGGAGATGATCTGGCAGGTTTTGTTGCCTTATGGTCTTTCCGGCATTCTCGGCGCAATCATTCTTGGATTGGGACGCGCACTCGGTGAGACGATGGCCGTGACCATGGTAATAGGGAATTCTTTGGAGGGTACCGGTTCACTGCTCAAACCAGGATATACGATGGCCAGCCTGCTGGCCAATGAATTTGGCGAATCTGCTTCCACTTTGCACACATCCGCCATGGTTGAAATCGGCTTGACGTTATTTGTCATTACGCTGATTCTGAATTTGATTGCGCGCTTTCTGGTGTGGCAGGTGGCGCGGCGGACACCGCAGGAGGCGCGCGCATGACCCGCTTTCAGGAGTTGATTGTCAGGAATCAGGCCTCAAATTTACAGCGCCGCCGAATGGTGAACACCTTGATGTTGTCCGTCACGGGGCTGCTGACTTTGATGGCACTCATCCCGTTGTTTTGGATTGTTGGATACGTTATCTATCGCGGGGGTCCAACACTCAATCTGGCTTTCTTCACACAACTCCCGCGCCCGCTGGGTGTCACAGGCGGCGGCGTGTTGCACTCCATAGAAGGTACCATCATTATGACCTTCCTGGCCTGCCTGTTTGCCATCCCGCCAGGCGTACTGGCGGCTTTTTATGCGGCCCGCAACCCGAATACCCCCTTGGGTGTGGCGCTGCGTTTTGGCACGGATGTACTCTCAGGCGTACCATCTATCGTGCTGGGCCTTTTTGTTTACGCTTTGATGGTCGTACCCATGAAGCATTTTTCAGCCCTGGCGGGCGGGGTGGCGCTGGCTATTCTTATGCTGCCGACGATCATCCGTACTACGGAGGAAATGCTAAAGCTGGTTCCCTATACCCTGCGTGAAGGTTCGTTGGGACTGGGTGCACCGGAATGGAAAACTTCATTGAGCGTGATGTTTCCTGCCGCTCTCAACGGGATCATCACCGGATTCCTGTTGGCGATTGCGCGCGCAGCCGGCGAGACTGCCCCCTTGCTCTTTACAGCATTGGGCAATGACAGTTTCGATGTTGGTTTGATCGTGAAGGGCGGCCTTCAAGCGCATCAGAGTGTGTTCGCTATTCTGGGACGCATCATCAACCAGCCGGTCGACTCGCTGCCGCTGACGTTGTGGAAGTACGCCCAACAACCATACCCGGAACGGATCGACCAATCCTGGGGCGTGGCGTTGGTGTTGATGGCCTTTGTTCTTTTGATTGAAATCATGGCGCGTCTATGGGTCGAGTCGCGCAAACGTGCGCTTCAGGGATAAAGCCATGGAAACCAAAATTGATGCATCCAAAAGTGTAGCGCAGGGCATTCCCGCCAATAAAGTGGACGTGAAGAACCTTTCGGTTTATTATGGAAAGTTTCGCGCTCTGGCTGATATCAACCTCTCGGTGCAGGAGAATAAGATTACCGCAATCATTGGTCCATCGGGATGCGGAAAATCAACCTTACTGCGTTCCTTTAATCGAATGAACGATCTTACGCCCAGCGCACATATGGAAGGTGAGATCATTCTGGATGGTGAGAATATCAATACCGCCAGGGTGGATGTCGTAGATATCCGCCGCAGGGTCGGTATGGTTTTTCAGCGTCCCAACCCCTTCCCGAAAAGTATTTATGACAATGTAGCTTATGGCCCGCGCTTATACGGGATCCGGCGCAAGGCCGACCTGGACGAGATCGTGGAGAAATCCATTCGCCAGGCTGCCTTGTGGGACGAAGTGAAGGATAAGCTGCATCAAAGTGGTTTCTCCCTTTCCGGTGGTCAGCAGCAGCGTATGTGCATTGCGCGGGCGCTGGCCGTCGAACCCGAAATCATCCTGATGGACGAACCTGCCTCGGCGCTCGACCCGATCTCCACTCTCAAGATCGAAGAGTTGATGCACGAGATCGTCAAGGAATATACCATCATCATCGTCACTCATAATATGCAGCAGGCGGCGCGTGTTTCAGATTACACCGCCATGATGATGATCGACGAACACCGCGCCGGGCGCATGATTGAATTCAATGATACGAACATCATTTTCACCAATCCGAAAGACAAACGCACGGAAGATTATGTCACCGGCCGATTTGGGTAATATAATGAATGAAAAGGGCATGAAACGAGGTTCTTATGTTGCGAAAAACCTTTGAAACAGAAATAAAGCAGGTAAAAGACGAAGTCCTTTTGCTTGGCTCAATGGTGGAACAGGCCATCATCGGCTCGGTGGAAGCGTTGAAGAAGCGCGACTTGAAAGCATCCCAGCAGATATTGGAGAACGACAAAGAGATCAATAAGAAGCGTTTTAAGATCGAAAGTCAGTTGATGATCCTGATCGCCACGCAACAGCCGATGGCGCATGATCTGCGCCTGCTGGCTTCGATAATGGAGATCATCTCCGAGCTGGAGCGCATGGGCGATTATGCCAAGGGCATCGCCAACATCAACCTGCGGATGGGTGACCAGCCTTTACTCAAACCGTTGATCGACGTCCCGCGCATGGCCCAGAAAGGCGCGGACATGCTTCATCGCTCCCTAACCGCTTTCGTCAATGAAGATATTGAAACTGCCCGCCAAATTCCTGTTGAAGATGACGAGGTGGACGCGCTTTATAACCAGGTGTACCGCGAGTTGATGACCTTTGTGATTGCCGACCCGAAAACCATCGAACGCGCCAACTGGTTGTTGTGGGTGGCGCACAACCTGGAGCGTTTCGCGGACCGCGTGACTAATATCTGTGAGCGGACCGTGTTCATTGTGACTGGCGAATTAACCGAGATCAATGATACAAGCAGTGAATTCTGGAAGCAGCAAAATTCAAAATGATACAAAAAGTGCTTTTCCTCTGCACGGGCAATTCCTGCCGTTCGCAGATGTCCGAAGCGATTGTCAACGCCCGCTACCCTGAGCGGCGGGCGTTTTCAGCCGGGACGCGGCCCGCAGGCTTTGTCCACCCAATGGCGATCCGGGCTTTGCGCGAGATCGGCATCGAGCATACTGGTTTATCTAAAAGCGTGGAGCAGTTCCGCGATGAAGCCTTTGATCTGGTTGTGACGGTCTGTGACGATGCCAATGCGTCATGCCCGGTCTGGCTGGGGAAGGGAAGACGCCTCCACGAGGGCTTTCGCGATCCGGCCAGAGCGCAGGGAACGGACGAGGAACGGCTGGCCGTTTTCCGTCAGGTACGAAGCGAGATGCTTGAAAGAATCCCGCCGCTGTTGAAATTGTAGCGATGATCAAGCGTGGAGTCTTTTGGTTTGGAAAAATTTACCGCAAAGAGCGCGAAGCTCGCAAAGTTTTAAAAGCTTTCTTTGCGTTCTTTGTGGGCTTCGCGGTTCAAAGTATGGTGGGGGAGCATTTTGAATAAATCCACATGATGTTCGTCATTTGACGGGGGGAGTCCGGCAATGGTATTCTTGACCCGAAAGGAATTCATCCATGACCAGCCCATATGACATTTTGTTCGAGCCGATCCGCATCGGCCCCGTCACTGCTCCCAATCGTTTCTATCAAGTGCCGCACTGCAATGGCTTCGGCTATCGAATGCCGCAGGGACACGCCGCCATGCGTGCTATCAAAGCCGAAGGCGGATGGGGCGTGGTCTGTACCGAGGAAGTCGAGATTCATCACACCAGCGACCTGGCACCATATTTCGAAGGCCGCCTGTGGGACGATGCCGACATCCCCGGACTGGCCCTGATGGCGGATGCGGTTCACAAGCACGGCGCATTGGCGGGGATCGAACTGAACCACAACGGACTTGACGCTTCGAATATTTATACGCGCGCCACGCCCATCGGGCCGCGCGCCATGAGCACCATCGGCGGTTCGGGCTACGACCCGGTGCAGGCGCGCCGCATGGACAAGGAAGATATCCGTAACTTCCGGCGCTGGCATCGTGAGGCGGCCTTGCGCGCCAGACGCGCCGGCTTTGACTTGGTCTATTGTTACGCAGGTCACGGGCTGACGGCTGCCATGCAGTTCATGCTGCGCCGTTACAACGACCGCACGGATGAATACGGCGGTTCACTTGAAAATCGTGTGCGTTTATTCCGTGAATTGATCGAAGATACCAAAGACGCGGTCGGTGATACGTGCGGCGTGGTCGCGCGTTTCGCTGTGGATGAACTGCTCGGCGAAGATGGCATTACATCTCAAGGCGAAGGCCACGATATTGTGGCGATGCTGGCAGAATTGCCCGACCTGTGGGATGTGAACATCAGCGGCTGGTCAAATGATTCAGCCACATCGCGTTTTGATAAAGAAGGTCATCAGGAAAAATATATTTCCTTCGTCAAGGGACTTACGACCAAACCAGTGGTCGGCGTGGGACGCTATACCTCGCCCGATTCAATGGTCTCGGCCATCCAGCGCGGCGTGCTGGATATGATCGGCGCGGCGCGGCCCTCGATCGCCGACCCGTTCCTGCCGGAGAAAGTTAAGCAGGGCCGCATCGAAGATATCCGCGAATGTATCGGCTGCAATATCTGCATCACTGGCGACACGCGTTACGTTCCGATCCGCTGCACGCAGAATCCAACGATGGGTGAGGAGTGGCGGCGTGATTGGCATCCAGAGATCATAGCCGCGAAGAAAACCGAGAAAGAGATCATGGTCGTCGGCGCTGGCCCGGCTGGTTTGGAAGCCGCACGCGCTTTAGGTCAACGCGGATATGCGGTCACGCTGCTCGAAGCCCGCAAGGAACTCGGCGGACGCGTCCTGCGCGAATCGTCTTTGCCCGGTCTCAACGAATGGCGGCGTGTCATGGACTGGCGCATCACGCAGATCAACAAACATCGCAACGTGGCAGTCTATCCGTCCAGCCCGATGACGGCCGCTGAAATCCTTGAAGCGGGCGCGCAAAATATCATAAGGGCTG
>JAJYOH010000357.1 GCA_021796315.1 Chloroflexota bacterium | reverse complement strand
GTCTGGGCTAATACGCTTGACGCTGTAGATCTGTTCGACAGTGGCATGTTTAAATGCGGGATAATCAGCAAATGACACGAAGTATTCTTTGTCATCCACCAAAATCCAAAAGCCGGTCTCTGCAATACTGGTTACTTCACTCTGGGAAGTGGTGATTCCACTTGTTGATGAAGTCATCTTTACGCTCCTTCACGATTTATTCGATCTCGCTCAATTCGTGGGGCTTGATACCGTAATATTCTTCCAGGGCTACAATCGGCTCCAGCCAAAACTTTGCCGTCCCGTTGGGAGACCAAACGTGCACATGCCTGCGGCTCTCTTCACGGCTGTTAAAGAAAAAACGGTATTGACCTTGACGATAACCAGTTGGCGGCATGACGTTGCTAATTATACAACATTAGAATCCATGCCATTTCCAAACTCGCTCGATCATTTCACTCACATCCGGTTCTTTGCGCGGCGAAGCGTCGCCTGGATCAACGAAATCTTTATTCATCAGCGCGGCGAACACTGCCGCGGCGCCGTTGGCGACGTTCGTCGGGTCGTAACCACCTTCAAGTACGAAGACGATCTTGCCGCCGCAATGTTCTTCGGCGAGATCAACTAATTTCTTTGAGAGCATGAAATAGCCCGCTGTTGAAAGTCCAAGCGAAGTTATGGGGTCATTCCAATGCGCGTCGAAACCGGCTGAGACCAGAATCAATTCAGGCGTGAATGATTCAATAAGCAGCACAAAGATTTCATCTGCAATTCGTTCATAAGTTTTGTCGCCTGAACCAGCGGGCAAGGGCACATTGACGATTCTCTTTTTGGCGTGCGGCGCGTCTTCATACCAACCCGTGCCGGGATAAATTCCCCATTGATGAGTGGATAAATATGCCACGCGTTCATCATCAAGGAACGCGGCCTGCGTCCCGTTGCCGTGATGGGCATCGTAATCCACGATGGCAACGCGTTTGATTCCACGCGTCAAGGCGTCACGCGCTGCGATGGCGACATTGTTGAATAAACAGAATCCCATCGAGCGATTTGGCTCGGCATGATGTCCCGGCGGGCGGACAATGGCAAAAGCATTTCGGGCCGATCCGCTCAATAGTGCGCGCACACAACTCAAGGTCCCGCCTGAGGCGAGCAGCGCATCGGTGAACGAAGTCTGAGTCACAAACGTCGGCGCTGAATCGATCATGCCCGGCCCCTGTCTGCAAGCTTGTTCCAATCCCGTAATTAATTTCGGATGATGAACGAGAGCAACTTCATCGCGCGTGGCAAGTGTCGCTTCTATTTTTTGCGCATGAAATGATTCGAGCCTGGGTTCTAAAATATCCAGGCGGCTGGGATGTTCAGGATGATCGGGATAAATATGTGAAGCGGATGGGACAAAACAATACGCGGTCGTCATGCGCGCATTATAGTCTTTAAACGGTTGACAGGCATATCATAAAAGATATGCCTGTCACCTTGAGGGGGAGGGACACCACCGTCAATCGGCATGGGGGGGACATGCAAATTGCTTTAGGTGGTTGACACCTTTTATACCAGTAAAGGGAGGGCAGGTGTCTTGGAGTTAATATACATCTGATTTGTCTGGATTGCATTAATCCCAGATTAGAATTCAGAGACGTGTTGTCCGATTTTTCACTTTTTCTTGTTGAAGAACTTTAACCATTCATCCACTTCTTCTGCAGAAAGGATTCGTTCAGTTGTGGCTTTGGGAGCGGACGCGCGCGCGTGTTTGAGTTGCTTCGCGAATGAATCTGATGATGCGGATTCCGCGTGCGCGTGCTTTGCCGAGTCCTGCACTTCATGATCGGAACTGACCACGGTCCAGTTGCGAGCGGCGCGCCCTAATTTCCCCAGCCGCGCTTTGATGGCGTTATCTGCGGTTGTCCCCAGCCGGACGAAGTGAGCGGTCACCATGCCAAATTTTTGTGTGCCTGCCTGGCCTGCCGGTGCGCCGTCAAAATATACTTCAGCAGTGCGGCGCTGCAGGCGGCAGAACTCCTGCAAGACGGCCACAAGTTCCATCTCGTCGTCAATGGAATCGAGACGAAGTCCGAGCTTTGGGATGAGGTTGTGGCCGTCAATCAAGTAAGACATGGCGTCATTATAGCGCAGGGATAAAGCGTGTTACCACTCTTGAGCGGTTTTCTCGTACATGAGATATACACGCGGATATTCAAAAAACTTCCGCGTGTATAATGTAATCACACTATAAGATAGGAGCATGACATGGCTGACAAAAGAAATACCAACCTGACGATCCCGCCGCAAGGGATGTTGCGCGGCCTCTTGATGCGCGCAAAACTTGTATTGAGATTGATGGGCGATCGGCGTGTCAGTCCCTGGGTGAAGTTAATACCAATTGGTGCGTTTATATATGTGGTCTCGCCGATTGATTTGATCATGGGCATCCCGGGTGTTGACGCTCTGGACGATGCCGCGGTGGCCGCCCTGGGCGCATATCTTTTCATCGAGCTTTGTCCGCCCGATGTTGTTAAGGAACACATGAAAAAATTGACCAGTAATATGGACATTGTGGATGGTCAGGATGAAATAGTGGATGCCGACTCGGTGGATATAAAAGACAAATAAGACGATGAAGCGCGTCCTATCCTTTCTGCTGACTCTATTCTTGGCGGCTTGCTCAAATTCTGGCAAGCCGCCTCTCTCAACGCCGGAGGCGGCCACCGCACTCTCTACTTTTACCCCGCCTTCAACTTTTACACCTATCCCACCCACTTCGACGATTCTTCCTGCGTTAACTTCTGGCAGTGCGACCACTTTTCCTGATCCATCGGCCTATCATTGGACTCAAATCATCTCAGGCATGGCTTCTCCTGTTGACATTCAATTCCCTGATGATGGCACAGGTCG
Source organism: Chloroflexota bacterium (assembly GCA_021796315.1). The sequence continues at coordinate 3,609 of JAJYOH010000357.1, read as the reverse complement.
CATGTTCATCATTGAACAGGAAGGAAGAATCCGGATCATCGAAAACGGTCAAATGCTCGACCCTCCTTTCCTTGACATCATTGACCGCGTTGGCAGTCAGGGAAATGAGCAGGGATTGCTTGGCCTCGCCTTTCACCCGGACTTCAAACACAACCCATATTTTTATGTCAATTACACAGATACTAATGGCAATACTGTGATTGCTCGTTTCACAGCAAACGGAGATACAGCTGGTCCTGGGAGCGAAAAAGATTTACTGCACATTCAACAGCCGTTTCAAAATCACAACGGCGGCGAAATGGTTTTTGGCCCCGATGGCTATCTCCACATGGGACTCGGTGATGGCGGTTCTGAGGGCGATCCAAATGGCAATGGACAAAATACCAATGTCCTGCTTGGAAAGATTTTACGAATCGACGTTGACCACGGCAACCCATACGCGATCCCGGCAGATAATCCTTTTGCCAATGGAGGCGGGAGGCCAGAGATCTGGGCCTATGGTTTGCGCAATCCGTGGCGCTTCTCGTTCGATGATATGACGGAAAATCTCTACATCGCCGACGTCGGTCAGGATACTTGGGAGGAAGTGGATGTTGTCGCGTCCAACGCACCGGGCTTGAACTTCGGCTGGAATTATTACGAGGGCCTGCATCCATACGCGGGCCAGCCGCCCGCAGGGATAAGTATTACCATGCCCGTCACGGAATACAGTCACGCTGAAGGCGGATGTTCTATCACTGGCGGATATGTTTATCGTGGTGCGATGGCTGAATGGCAGGGCCTCTATCTCTACGGCGATTTTTGTACGGGAGAAATCTGGGGGCTGGTCAACTCAAAAAACGGCCGGCAGTCTCAAATCCTGTTTGAAACGGGCTTCAACATCACCACCTTCGGCCAGGATTCATCTGGCGAAATCTATCTTGCTGACCGCGGCAGTGGCATTTATCGTCTCGGAAAATAAAATAATGGGCAGGTACAAACTCGGCCTTTTTAGTCCTAAAAATGGGCTATTTGTCACGCGCGCTTGTGACGCGTGTCACTGGCTATGTCGTCTGACATGCTTTAAACTAGCAAAGTAATCTGGAGGTGTCAGATGGCGGTTCGTACTTGGGAAGTCAGCAAGATCAAGTATTGTGAGTATGTTGGACACGAGATCGCGCTGGAAACTGAAGTGGTTTATCCCGCTGAACATTTGCCTGAACAGTTGCCGAGAGTGGTCGCTCATCGCTGTTCGAATGCCATCGCCTGCAACCAGTTAGATAAGCCTGTTTGCGTCTGGTGCGGCACCAATCCCGACCATCAACCTTTGTGAACTAAGTGGGCTTCCTCCGAAGCCTGCCTGGTAGACTCTCTCTCCTCCCTCTGAGTTGGTCTTTGGCTATCCCGCGAGTGATCGCGGGATATGCCGTTAATTATGTCTAACTCGTCATTTCTTTCAGAAATGCTGCGACAGTTTCATCCGCAGGTTTGGCTTTGATCTGCCGGGCAGGTCCAACCTGCCTTAACTTCCCTTTCACAATCACGGCTACCCGACTTCCAAGTTGGGCTGCTTCTTTTAAATCATGTGTGACGAAAATGGCCGTGCGATGGTTTTCCGTCAGCAAAGCGGATAATTCATCCAGCAGTTTGGCGCGCGTAGGCGGGTCGAGGGACGAGAAGGGTTCATCGAGCAACATCAACTCAGGCTCCAGCACAAATGCGCGCGCCAGGCTGACTCTCTGCGCCTCGCCCCCGGACAATTCGCCTGCCCGCCGTTTCGCCAGCGACTCAATCCCCAATTGCTTTAACCATTTCATCACTCGCGCTCGAGCTTCATCTTTTGACACACCTCGAAATTTAAGTCCCAGGGTGACGTTTCCCTCCACCGACATATCCATTAACAAGGGGGCTTGAAAGACAAAGGAAATCCGGCGGCGATATTCGAGACCATTTAGTTTGGTTAATGGGTTCCCATCGAAAACAATCTCGCCGCTGGTAGGTTTGATCAGGCGTGCCAGCACGAGCAGCAGGGTACTTTTGCCCGCGCCGTTCGGTCCGATAATTGCCAGCGTCTCGCCGCGTGTGATGTCCAGCGAATCAACCTTCAGTGTTTCGCGTCCGCCGCGCCGCACCAGAAGATTGTTAATGGCGATCAACCTGCTCATCGCTTTGCCCCCCTTTGTTGGATCCAGGTCAAGGCCCAGTTCACGAGGAAGGTGATGATGAGCAATAGAGTGCCCAAGGCAATCGCGTTATTGAACTCTCCCTTGCTGGTTTCCAGCACGATGGCTGTTGTCAGCACGCGCGTCTGGTAACGGATGTTTCCTCCCACCATCATGGATGCGCCGACCTCCGAGATAACACTGCCAAACCCCGCCATTAAAGCGGCCAGCAAAGGCAACCTTGCCTCGCGCCATAGCATCCAAATCATTTGCAGGCGTGATGCTCCCAGGCCGAGGAGTTGTAATTGCAGGCGCTGATCAAGTGCCTGCAAAGCCGCAACAGTTAACCCCGCCACTACCGGGAAAGCAATGACCACCTGTGCGATTACCATCGCGGTGGGTGTGTATATAAGACTAAAGTCGCCGAGTGGCCCCGAGCGCCAGAGCGTCATTGCCACAGCCAACCCGACCACTACGGGCGGCAATCCCATACCAGTGTTGACGATGCTGAGCAAGAAGGAGCGTCCGGGGAATTTTCCCAAGGCCAGCCATGTGCCAAGCGGCAACCCCAGCAGGAGACTGATGGCAGTTGCCACGCCGGAGATTTGCAGGGAAAGGATCGTGATCTGAAAAACTTCGGGATCGAATGGCATGTTACAAAAAAGAAAACGAGAAACGAGTGCAGTCTGATCCTACCCGTTTCTCGTTATCCATCGATGAAATAGTTATAGATTACAGACCAAGGTCTGCATCGGTCTTGGTCGCATCCGGGAAGAAGAGCGGAGCGCCGAACTTGTCCACGCCAAATTTGCCAATCACAGCCTGAATATCCGGCGATGTAATCCACTTGGCAAAGACAAGCGCGCCATCATAATTGATCTTCGGCCACTTGTCCGGATTGACGGTAATCACGTGATAGACATTCAGTAAAGTAGTATCCTTTTCAACCAGGATATCGAGCTGAAGGTTGGCCTTGGTTGCCAGATAGGTGGCGCGGTCGGTCAATGTATAAGCGCCCTTTTCTGATGCAATCGTCAATGTCTGGCCCATGCCCTGCCCAGACTCAACATACCAGGCCGGTTTCGTTCCAGCGGGATCGATCGCGGCGCTTTTCCACAATGCCAATTCTTTTGTGTTTGTGCCTGATTGGTCGCCGCGCGAAATGAACGTGGCGCCTGCGGCGGCAATTTTCTTGAACGCGTCCACCGCGCTGGCATCGCCTTTGATACCCGCCGGGTCGGCCGTGGGACCAACGATGATGAAATCGTTGTGCATCACGAGGAAGCGTTCCTTGCCAAAGCCGCCATCCATGTAAGTTTTCTCGGACGATGGCGCATGGACGAGCAAGACATCCGCATTACCTTCCTGTCCCATCTTCAATGCTGCCCCGGTCCCAACCGCAACAGTTTTGACCGTGTAGCCGGTCTGCTGTTCAAAGAGCGGGATCAACACATCGAGCAATCCCGAG
>JAJYOH010000356.1 GCA_021796315.1 Chloroflexota bacterium | reverse complement strand
AAACGAGAGGGGCTTATTATCCGCCGCTTTGAGCAGGAGTAGACGTCCCTGCGGGCTTATTGGCATCGCGGAAGGCCTTGACTGCTTCACGCAGGGCTTTGCGCGGAGCTTGAAGAATCTGTTTGATCTCCATGAACATATCCCTGACGCTCTTGACACTCGCTGTGGCCTGGGTCACGTCGGTGACGTTGCCAGCACTGTCGAATCCCTGATGCGAACGGATTACGCTTTGGCCGGCCTCATAAACGGGCTGGGCCTGCTGGACTGCCGCCGCCAACGCATCCAGTGCGGACTGTACGGCGGAAACGTCCTTGCCATTGGCTTTGGCCCGGTCGATCAGCTTTTGAGCCCTGGCAAGCATCGGATCTGACCTGGCAAACATCATACCCAGGCGCTGATTCACAATCTGTTCTCTCGCCCAAATTTGCCCCAGCCTCGCATCGGAGATCTGGCCTGGCGCCGGAGGCGCAGCCGTATCGTTCAAACCCAGGGCAAAGGCGCTCGCAAGCGGCAGTGCCGACAGACCCAAACCAGCCACGACAGCCACCACGACAATCTTCTTGAACCACATGAACCTCTTTGACATTCGAACCTCCTTGTTCGAGTTATGAGTGCGATTCTAGATCAAGCAGGTAATATGCGTGTGGCGGGCATGTAAAAACTTTGTAAACTCCCGGGTACTCAGCGGGCTTTGCCTGCTGAACAGCCGCCGCTCCCGATCAATGACCGGTACGCCGCCCACAGACAATCCACGGACGAGCTCATGTGTCCCATCGCTGTGCTCATTCCTGAGAATTATCGCGGAGCGTATACCGAGCATCCGAGGTTGAAAGAATTACTGGCAGCCAAGCAGCCTTTTCTGCTATACTAATGCCATGTCTTCCATCCAAGCTGATAAGGTGCTTAAAACTCTTCACAAGTTGAAACCCGAACTTCAGAGCCATTATTTCGTTAAGGAAATTGGTTTATTCGGTTCTGTTTTACGCGGCGATCAGACGAGAATCAGTGATATCGATATCCTGGTCGAGTTTTCAAAACCCGTCGGTTTTTTTATAAATTGGCCGCGCAAATTATCTGTCGTGGAAGATCGTGTCCCGCCAACGCTGTCGGCCGTCCAGGCCGCCTGCCATGTTTTTGTCTGCACTGTATTTTTGTTCGTCGAGTCATGGCGGCACATCGCTCGTGTTTTCTCGGTGGAGTTGCCTGGCTTGTCAGCAGGTGTTTGCTCGTAAGTAGAATTATCGTGAAGCAGGTCGCGTCGGTTTGTGACAAAATGGTTGTGTCCGTTGGCCTGCGGTCGTGCCATAATAGGGGCAAGCGCCGTTTGTCGAGCACACTGGCTCGCCGTGTTTCGACCTCGCTCCGAGAGTTTTTGCGGCGTCTGGAGGCGGAGACCGTTAATGCGTTCCACCTAACAATGCGTGCAGCTGACAAGTGGGACTCGCCGCGTTTTTTGGGCATTTGGCTGGCTTGGAGTTTTTTCTGCTCTCGAACCTTGTTCACCCTCCACCCGCTTGCAGCTAACGCGGGCCGTTCGGCGGCTTATCATTTATCCGCCAGCAATGAAACGCATATATTATTCATACTCGATTCGCTTTGCTTACGTTTGTTTGCGCGTTCGCTCATAATGTCGGCGTTGCTTGGCCCGGTTGCCGCAATCGTTGATATCACACCAGCGGCGGCTGCGGTTCTTGCTGTTATCCAGGAATAGCCAGCCGCAGCCGCGGTCGTCGGCACACTGCCCTACGCGCTCGCGCTCCTCAGAGATCAGCACTTCCGCCGCCGAGAGCGCAATCGGCCAGATCAGCGAGTCCAGCGCGTCTTCGTCTACGTCCCAATTCCACGCAAACCCCTTCGCCGTCTTGACGATGCGCGCGCCGCTGGTCATTCTTGTGAGCGTCTTATTCAGTTCGGCTAGGTCGGCTTCCGCTGGCGATTTCTCGTGAATCAGCGATACGAAGATGCGGTAAATGGTCTCCCGCAAGGCGGTGGCCCGCTTGAGCACCCGGCTGGCTTCTGCAGGTCGGTCAGCCGCATCGCGGAGCAGTTTCTGCGCCTCGTGGTTTGATACGAGTCTCACTCCCTGCGCCCATGTCACCAGGTCCGCATACGAGTGAAGTGTCTCCTCCGGATGCTCACTGGCATGCCACAATAGGGTATTGACGAACTCCAAGCACAAGCGGCCAGGTTCCGGGTCAGAGTCAATCACTGCGGACTTGAACATCGCGATCCCTTCATAACCATCAAAATGATATTTACAGGTTACATCTAATATGGTAGTATAACTTTCAAATCAATTATAGCAGGTTATAGAAAAAGGTCAACACAGGCATGTGAGGAGGCTGTAGTGCAAAAGCATTTCAACGGACTTTGGCGCCACCCCAATTTCCTCAAGTTGTGGATTGGTGAGACAGTCTCCCTTATCGGTTCTCAAATTACTTTCCTGGCGATGCCGATCACGGCTGCGATGACGCTTAACGCGACTCCGCTGCAAATGGGGATTCTTGGTACTGTGCAATACATCCCTTGGTTGTTGGTTGGGCTACTCGCGGGCGCATGGGTAGACCGCCTGCGCCGACGCCCGGTCATGGTTGCGGCCGATCTCGGACGCACAGTGCTTCTGGGTCTCATCCCGCTCGCCGCTGTGGCTGGCATTCTGCGGATGGAGCACCTTTATGTTGTGGGATTTTTCGTTGGCATCTTGAACGTCTTTTTTGATGTAGCCCATGCCGCTTATCTGCCTACACTTGTGCCGCGCGATCGTCTGGTGGAAGGGAACAGTAAGCTGCAGGTGAGCGCCTCGATTGCCGAAATCAGCGGACCTGGACTTGCCGGCGGTCTCGTTCAACTGGTGACCGCGCCTCTCGCCATTGCATTGGATGCTCTGTCCTTTCTCGTATCGGCGTTATCCCTGACATGGATTGGCGCGCCAGAACCCAAGCCCGCCCCAACCGACGACTCGCGCAACATTCTGGCCGAGATTCGTGAGGGACTGCGGCTGGTATTTTCCAACCCGATATTGCGCGCTTTTGCTCTCGCCAGCGTGACGACGAATTTCTTCGTCGATGTGCATCTTGCTGTGTTCGTGCTCTATATGACGCGCGAACTGGGGATTTCACCAATGATCCTCGGTAGCATCTATACAGTAGGAAGCATCGGCGGGTTGCTCGGCTCGCTCGTTGCAGAACGTTTGGTGAGATGGCAGGGCCTGGGGCGGGTCATCATCGGGGCGCAGATTCTCGTCACCCTCGCCGTATTGGCGATTCCGCTCTCGGGTCGGCAGTTCTGGGTCGCCGTGCCGCTCATCGTCATCGCAGAAGCGCTCTGGGGATTCGCCGTAGTCGTGTATGTCGTCAACACGGTGAGTCTGCGTCAGGCAATTACGCCCGATAAGTTTCAGGGGCGTGTGACGGCGAGTCTGCGATTTGTGACATGGGGTGTCGCACCTCTGGGTTTCTTGCTTGGCGGCATACTGGGAGAGACTATCGGGTTGCAAGCGACTCTACTGGTCGCCGTGACCGGCCCACTCTTGAGCGTTGCTTGTCTCGTGCTCTCACCTGTACCACGGCTGCACGAGCCGCCTGTTCCTGAGCCGATTACCACCCCAATTAAGACGGTGTTCTGAATAGACCCGCAATCAGATTTAGTGATGAAGATCTGCCCAACAAGGAGGTAGTTTAGAGAATGTCCAATCGCAGACTATTTTACGAGATAGTTTCGATCCACTTGGTTGCTTGGTGGGGCGTTCGCATTCTTTCCAGCCAAACCGCTCTTATGCACACAGCAGTTGAGAACACTCCAGAATGGTATGCAGTACGCTTGGTACGGGCAATTATCACAATTGCTGTTGTGTTAGCTTGGGCGCGCTGGCGAAAAGTAACGTGGCAGGAAATTGGTTTGGGCAAACAAGGTTTTTGGCGCAACTTTGTAATTGCCTTTGGGCTGATTGCTACACTTTGGGTGGCAATCGTCATAGTTCGTGGTACCCCTTTGTTAGCACCGCAACCTATCGCTTATTCAGCACGATTTTGGGCAGTTATTACTGGACTTATGGATATATTGGCGCAACAATTACCGACTTTTGGCTTGCTTCAAAGCCTGGGGGCACGACAACTGCCCCGGCCTGCCGCGTTCGTATTAGCTTTGCTATCCTTTGGCCTAGCTCATATGATTATTGCCTCACTACCCATGGTGATAGTCGCGCTTGTCATTGGATTCTTTTTCGGTCTGTCTCTATGGCGTACAGGCAATTTGGGATTAGGTCTGGGAGTCCACTTCGGTTTCTACTTCATGATGGCCATCTTGGGTTGGGGTGCATGATTGAAGTATCAGAAGCCACCAAACCGCAGTCCGTTGAGCGGCGCACCGTAATTCTGGCTAGGATACAACAGCGATTGGAGACGCAAAAAAAAAATGGAACCAGCCGAAACAATCACGTTCAGAAGAACCTTTCTAGGCGGTCTTGCTCTATATGTCGTGGGTTTTGCCATCGGGGATGATCTGCTTGCGCTCTTGTTCATGAGCGGCGGGCAAGCGCCCTTCTCCTCGGGAGAATCAGAAGCCGCATTTTTCGGCGTCAACATTCTCATCAAAGGAATTCTGCTGTTGTTCTATACGCGTTGGGCATTGAGCCATGGCCTCTTTCATGGGCGATTTGTTTTTACCAAGCGAACAGTAGTGATTAGCGTGATCAGCCTGATACTCTTCTCTATTCTCAGTCTCTCTTTCCAATTCAAGACTAACTTTCTCGATAGTTGGAATTACTTCAATCGGCTCTACGGCTTTCCTTTTGGAATCGTCAATACCTTCCTGCAATATGCCTATTATATATTCGAAGGATTGGTGATGATATGGATAGCAGATGCGTTCCAAACTGCTGGAGAAATCAGACTTCGCAAACCAAGAATCCCGTGGGGCGGGATAGCACTCGGTTTACTTTGGGGTATTAGCCATGTTTTTGGAAAAGGGTGGTTCACCGCATTGACATGGGCGTTACCTTTTGGCATAGCAGTTGGAGTTGTCTACTTATTGGACAAGAAAAACATTTTGGCGCCTTTTCTCTTTTGGATGATATTCAATATCGCATAGGTCACTACTGATTATTTCGTGTCATACTTGGATGTATACTGGAAGAAAAGTGCCGCCGAACACAGCGTCCTCAGAAACAACATGGTCAAGAGTCTGCCTGAGATCATCCTTGGACGACTCTTTTATGCAAACAGGCTCTGAATGTTACGTTCAACAAAACAATTCAATCAATTTTCCGCAAGCGATTAAACCAAAGCCAGGCGTCTTCAAGTCGAGGACACCTTTTGTTTTTCATCCCGGCGCTTAAGTCGGGACGAGTTGCAGGCCGAACTTGGCGGCCCTCTTCTTCATGTATTTGATCTGCTGCTCTTCATACCGCTTCTGATATTCGTTCAAACTGATCGTTTCATATTCCACTTGATATTTCAACATGCGATACACCACGCGCGCGATCGCATGGGCCGTGGCCACCGTCGCCTGTGCCGGTCCCAACCTGGCTCGCAAGCGCCAATACAACACGCCAAACACACATTCCGCTTGTTTCACCGATTGTGCCCCCATCCTGAAGGCTTGCCCTGCACGATTCTTCGTTTTCAAAGTTTTGTTCTTCAATACTTTCCCACCCGAGATCTCGTGCTTTGGCGCCAGTCCCAACCAGGAACAAAAATGTTTCTCATCTGAGAATTTGTTCATATCCGTTCCCACTTCCATGATCACTGTCTGCGCAAGCGATACTCCAAATCCATCTACAACGCTTAGGTCTACTCCACTGATGCGCTTCAAGTGTTTGCGTAGCTCATCCGAATGATGCGGCGCATTCTTGCTGTGTGAATTCCGCTTGCGCGTGGAAAGTGGCTTGACTTCCCCTGTTTCCCAATCCGGCCGCGTGACTCCATACACGCGCTCAATCTCTTCATCACATGTTTGGATCTGCTGGGTGTAATGATCGTATAGCTCCATCGATTGCTTGAGAATGAAGAGATGCTCTTCCCGCCATGTTCCCGTTAAGGCTCTCCCAATTCCCTCTTCGCTTTTCTTGCAACCCGGCTCGCGCATGGCAGCCAATCTCTCCGGCTCTCGCTCTCCTGCCAGAATGGCTCGAATGATCGTCTGCCCTGTCATTCCCATCGTGTCGCTCACTGCTTGCGAAAGCTGGACATTCATTTGCAACAAGGCCTTCTGCACATGCTGAATGTGCGGAGAGCGATGATCTACCAATTGACTGCGATGCCGCAGCAAGGTTCTCAGCACCACCAGATCCGCTTGCGGACGAAATGAACTTTCCAGCAATCCATAACTATCGAAAATATTAAAAGCCGCCCAACACCGGCTCCAATGGAAAATTGCCGCCCGAAAACTTGACCAGATTGATTCTGTCGTCGCCCTCCATGAATTAACAATTCCGCCAAACAATAAACTTGAAGCCTTGTCAGGTGACAGAAAAGGTCAATACAGTATTC
>JAJYOH010000355.1 GCA_021796315.1 Chloroflexota bacterium | reverse complement strand
GCAAATGGGCGTGTAGGTTCCGGCGATGAGCAGATAGATGGCCGAGTGGTCAAATTTGCGTAGTTTTTCGAGAATCTTTGGTCCCGCTTTGACCATGTGATAGGTGGCACTGGCCGCGAACAACAGAATCAAGGTTGCGCCATAAATACTCAACGATACTTCCTTGACGAGACTGTTCCAGCCGATCACTATCAGTGTGATCAGGCCAATTGCCGCGACAATTGCGGCGAAGAAGTGGGTGAGTCCATTAACAGGCTCACGAAGCTTATTCATCATAGTTATCTCTGACTTTCTTGTATGGAAATGTGTAATCTCATGTCAGCGAAATTATACACGGGTTGCGCTTTGCGGGGTGGGCGTCATTCTTTGAGTTTTTTGGAAAACCACTACACACAAGGGCACAAAGTACACCATGGGGAGAGGATGCACGATTTTGCGCTCTTTTTCCCTTCGTGACCTTCGCGACGCACCCTGTGGGTTGTGTACTTTGCGTTTAGAAAGTTATTCTCCCCAAAATTTTTACGCCCGCCCCATTTTGCCCGCTAAATGGAATTATTTCCCTTTTCTGCTATACTTGCCGGGACGAGGCGTGTATGGCGAAACGTTTGGTGTTGGTGGCAGGCAATATCGGTGCGGGCAAAACCTCGCTTACAGAGCGGATCGGGGCGCGGCTGGGATGGCGCTCGGGATTCGAGTCGGTGGCGGATAACCCGTATCTTTCCGACTTTTATGCGGACATGCACGCCTGGTCCTTTCACCTGCAGATTTTCTTTCTCGGCCACCGCGCCGAGCAATATCTCGAAGCCTCGCATGACGCCCGCTCGGCAATTTTGGATCGCAGTATTTATGAAGACTTTTATATTTTTGCGCGCGCATTGCATCACATGGGAAATCTGGCTGAGCGTGATTATCTTTCGTACAACCGTTTGTTCGACCTAGTCGTAGACAGCTTGCCACGTCCCGATCTTTTGGTTTATCTCAAAGCGCCGGTTCCGGTCTTGATGAACCGTATTCATCGGCGCGCTCGCAATATCGAGACGGGCATTAGCGCTGAATATCTTTCTCTGCTTGATTCGTTTTACGATGAATGGCTGGCGGCCTTTGACCTCTGCCCGGTGTTGACCATTCGCTCCGATGATATGGACTTTGTCCATCAGCCGCAACATTTGGAGAAGGTTGTGCAGAGAATTCAAGACAAGCTTGCAGGGAAAGAGGAGGTTGATCTGAGAAGCGGCTAACGAGTCAGGCGAGTATTTATTTCGTAATGGCGACCCCGGTGAGCATCTTTATGTGGTAGTGGATGGCGCTTTGGAAATTGTCCTTGCCGCTGATTCTCCAGGTGAATTGCTTTCAAGGGTTTGCAATCTCAGCGAGATTGCCGGTGCCAGTGTGTGTGCCAAAGAAAAAAACCTGCTATGACTTGAAGGCAGCGCAGGAATTATTGATCGAGAAAGAACGTCTCGAGCGGGAACTTCAAGTGGCCGCTGGAATCCAGCTGAGTATTCTCCCGGATGTGCTGCCGGCTGCTGAAAACATTGCTCAGTTATCAAAATGGGACAAAGCAGGATGACGATGTAACGCTGGTGGCGGTTCATGTGGCAAGCGGCAATTAGCGGCTCACCCGTTTAGACATGAGAATATCGGGCTTGCCAATTCCGTTTGCATCGGGCATGACGCCTGAAATGATAAATCCCATTTTTTGATAAAACTCAAACGGATGACCGTTCAAGTTTTTGATGTTTTTGATTTGTTCCCATGTTTCAATGTAGAGGTCGGTATTTGATAACGACGTTCTGTTATCCTCATCATCCGCTCCAAGCGTGATAGTGAGGCCGCCGCGAGCATGGACTTGCTCTTCAAAATCCAGAATCAGTGCGCGTCCGATTCCCTTGCGTTGCAGGTTGGGTCTCACAACCAGCGGATGCAATTCCCAAACATGCCCATTGTATTGCTCGATGCCGCCGATCCAACCTGCGACGTTGCCGGTTGCATCAAGAGCCACGCGAAGGATTCTGTCAGTGGCCAGCATTTCATGCATTTCTTCCAGGCCTTTTTCCAGCGTGGGCCAGGCTTCGGGTGCGTGGATCATAAAGGCTTCCACAAGAATCTGTGCGGCTTGTTGGATGAGATAATCGTTGTCAGGCGTAAGAGAAATAATCTCCATTTTTTTATGAAGCGACTCCTGCTTAATTTAGATTGGTTATGCTTTATCCAGCGCTTGTTCAATATCTGCCAGAAGATCGTCTTTGTGTTCGATGCCGACCGAGAGTCGCACGAGGCCCGGGTCAACCGCGAGCTGCGAACCGGCGGTGGAAAGATGCGTCATCGCGGCGGGGACTTCGATCAACGATTCAACGCCTCCCAAAGATTCAGCCAGCGTAAATAGCTTCGTCGCCTCGGCAACTTTGACGGCCGCGTCGCGTCCATCTTTCATGACGATGGAGATCATGCCGCCGCCGTTTTTCATTTGTCGTTTGGCGATGTTGGCTTGCGGGTGGCTGGAATGGAACGGGTAGAAGACCCGGCTGATTTTGGAATGACCCGCTAAAAAGTCCGCGAGAGAGGCGGCGTTTTCGGCGTGGCGATCCATCCGCAACGGCAGAGTCTTGATCCCGCGCAAAACAAGGAAACAATCCATAGGTCCCGGAACTGCGCCGACTGCGTTTTGCAGGAAGGCGAGTTTCTCATAAATGTCTTTGTCTTTGACGATGACCGCGCCGCCGACGGTATCTGAATGCCCGCCGAGATATTTTGTCATTGAATGGACGACAACATCCGCACCGAGTTCGAGCGGACGTTGTAGATAAGGCGTGGCGAAAGTGTTGTCCACGACGAGCAAGGGACGGTTGGGATGCGCGTGAACGACTTCGGCAACGGCGCGAATATCGGTGATGCTGAGAAGAGGGTTGGTCGGCGTTTCAAGCCAGACGATGCGGGTTTGCGGGGTGAGCGCGTCGGCAACATTTTCCGGATCGGTGGTATCTATGAAATCAAATTTCAGTCCGTAGCGCGTGAGCACTTTATCGAAGAGACGGAAAGTTCCGCCGTAGACATCGTTGCCTGCCAGAACGTGATCGCCGCTTGAAAGGAGGCGCAGGACTGTGTCGGTGGCGGCCATGCCGGATGAAAAGGCCAGGCCGTATGTGCCGCCTTCAAGCGCGGCGAGACAATTTTCCAGTGCAAAGCGCGTAGGATTTTTGGTGCGCGAGTATTCATAACCCTGACGGGTTTTTCCTATCCCGTCTTGTGCATAAGTGGATGTTTGATAAATTGGCGTCATGACTGCACCGTTGTTCGGGTCCGGTTCCTGGCCTGCATGGATGGCAAGCGATTCGAATTTCATATATGCTCCTGTTTAAAGAAAAGTGGGGAGAGTATAGCTGTTGAATGGATTGAGTGCAAGCGTTATTTGCTTATATGAAACCTTGGACCAAATTAATTTATCACTCAACTCTCTTTTGGTATTATATATTACCATGCCGGATTTCGAGTATCATTGTTGCAATAATCTTGGAGGAGTAATTCTGTGAATAATTCAATCCCCACTTTGCTGGCGGTTCTCGCACATCCCGATGACGAGTCGTTTGGCTTGGGCGGCACGCTTGCCCTTTATGCCCGTAAAGGATTTAACGTTTATCTCGTCTGCGCCACGCGCGGCGAGGTGGGCACGGTGGACCCCGAACACATGCACGGATTTAAATCCATCGCTGAATTGCGCGAGGCTGAACTTCGTTGCGCGGCTGAACATCTTGGCTTGAAAGATGTGTTCTTTCTAGATTATCGCGATTCTGGCATGCCCGGCACGGAGGATAATAAGCATCCCGATGCGCAGGTTGTCCATCCTGTTGATGAAGTGGCTGGAAGGGTGGTCAAATATATTCGGATGCTGAAGCCGGATGTCGTCCTGACTTTTGACCCGATGGGCGGATACCGCCACCCTGACCACATTCACATTCATCAAGCCACCGTGCTGGCGTTTGAAAAATCAGACGACGCCTCTTTCCACCCCGAAAGCGGATCGCCATTTAAACCAACCTCACTTTACTTTCAGGTTTTCCCGCGCTGGTTCCTCAAAGCGGCCACTCGCATTATGCCGCTCTTTGGACAGGACCCCAGCAAGTTCGGGCGCAACAAAGATGTGGATCTCAAGTCTTTAGCCGATGTGGATTTCCCCGTTCATGTGCGTCTGGATATTCGTTCCGTTTCATCGGTCAAGGCCGAGGCTGGAGCGTGCCACGCTTCACAAGACGGCGCGCAGATGCGGCGCGGTTTGATGGGATTTGTAAGTCGTGCTCTCGGCGAATACGAAGATTACATGCGCGCTTATCCGCCGGTAGCAAAGGGTGAGAAGATGCAATCCGACTTATTTGTATAACGGCTCAAATGGAACTGATATTGCCATGCTCAAAATTGAACCTTGTCATTCGTCAAAAATTCTGTAGAATTGTGTATTGGCACTATAATTTATCCAAGACATATTCAAAAAAGGAGAAATAACCATGGGCGATAGCGGAAAGAAAGATAAAGGCAACAAGGAAGAGAAGAAAAAACCAAAGTTGACTCAAAAAGAAAAACGAAAATTAAAGATGGAAAAAAAGAAGCAAGGTAAATAATTGCAGTAAAAGGGGCGCAAATGAACACCGTGCATTCCTCGTTTAGGAGCGCACGGTGTCTTTATTTAACGCATCTTAGGCACAGAGAAAAAATTTCATATCCTAATCTGTTTCTTATCTTCCAACCATACCCTGCCTCATGGTTTGACGACTATCTGCATGTAATTCAATTCTACTTGGAGGTAGCAATGAAAAAAATGTTACGTATGTCTGTTCTATCAGTTTTGGTTCTGAGCGCATTGGCGTTCAGCGCTTTCGGTGCCATGGCAATGGCCTCCGCATCCGGGACTGAAACTCCTGTTGTATCTGCAACGGTCACGCCCAGTCTCAAGCAGGAAGTCATCGGTACAGTCACGGCGATAAATGCCACCAGCATTACACTCAATGGCACCGTCTACAGCTTGTCTGCAACCACCCAGATTCAGGGCGCTGTTAAGGCCGGTGATACTGTCAAACTTGAGATCGTCACCAACCCCGATGGCAGCGTCACGGTCTACGAGGTGGCGAAGCCCAATTCGTCTGGTTCCAGCGTTGATCTTTCTGGCGTTGAGCCTGTTGATACCGTCGAACCTATTGGCACAGAAACTGTCAGTTCCGACAAGTCTGATATTGTCGAGCCTATCCACACTGAGGTTTCCAGCCCAGACAAAGGTTCTTCGACCGACTCAAGCCTGGATAAAAACAGCGCCGACTCGACCCCCGACAAAGGCGACTCCAGCCTCGACAAGAATAGCACGGACGCTGGAAATGCTTCTGGTCACGACGCCGTCAGCAATTCTTCCCAGCCAGAACCTATTGGCGCCTCCAGCGCTCCCACTGATGATGGTCAATAATTGAGAGTGGTTATTTTCTTGGCAGCCGGAACCCGGCTGCCAAGAATCTTTTAAGCGAGTCGTTCTGAAATAATATAAATTGCCAAACATAAAACAGCGTATGTACTCTGACGAGAAACACACGCTGTTTTATTTAGACGAATATTGGTGTAAAGATTTTTTGTTTTGCGCTCGCTGTGATGTGTTTAGGCAAGCTTGTCCAACGTTTCGATTGCTTTCTTCAGACGTTCGAGTACTTTAGCTTGACCAATGATTCCCATGCTTTCAAAAAGCGGTGGGCTTATCTTCTGTCCCGTGACAGCCACGCGAATAATGCCGAAAACTTGATTCGGATTCAGCGCGAGTTTTCCCACCAATTCACGCATGGGAGGTTCGGCAGAAGCGTGGTTGAGATTGGGCAATGCGGCCAGAATTTCATAGGACTTGCGCGCTACGTCGGCGGATTGTTTGGCATCCAGTCCCTTGGCGATAAGTTCGGCAGGGTTGGGTTCCACTGTCTCTTTGAAGAAGAAGCCCGCAAAGCCAATGCTGTCGTCGAGGGTGACCAGGCGCTCACGGATGAGCGGCGTGATCCGCAGGAGAAGGGCATCGTCCACGTTGCATCCGGCTTTCGTGAGAAAAGGCTTGATGCGTGCGGCCAGGTCCTCGGTCGATAAGAGGCGGATGTGCGTCCCGTTGAAGTGATCGAGCTTGGCAAAGTTGATCGCGGCAGGCGCGGGATTCAAATGTTCGAGACTGAATTTTTCGATCATGTCATCGAGCGTCAGCACATCACCTTCGGCAATGCCCCAGCCCATCAGCGCCATCCAGTTGAGCAGGCCTTCGGGAGTGAAGCCGAGGTCCTGCATATCCTTGATGAAAATGGAATAGCCGTCCTTGATGGCGTCCGCCGTTTCGCGCTTGGACATTTTGCCTTTGCCGCTCGGCTTGAGAAAGACCGAAAGATGCACCCATTTCGGCTCATCCCAGCCGAAGGCGCGCAGGATGTTGACGTGCAGTGGAAAAGTTCCGAGCCATTCTGAACCGCGGAAGACGTGCGTGATC
>JAJYOH010000019.1:3652-24640 GCA_021796315.1 Chloroflexota bacterium | reverse complement strand
ATCCTGCCGCCTTTGCACGCAGTCTCAAACGACTTGGCTGGTCGTTTGATTTCAACGATTTGCTCAACCAGTCTTTATTGATGCGCGATCATCTTGAACCGTTTCGCGCTGATATGCAATCGATCAACGCGGACGATGTCGTCGGTCAGGCGGCATTGTTATGGACGATGATCTACCGCATCGTTCACATGGACCGCGAGCGGATTCCGTCAATTCGAGTTGTTCGCCACGAAGACCTTTCCCTCGATCCTGTGCCCGGTTATCGCCAGCTTTATGATGAATTGGGGTTACACTTCACGCCCAAAATCGAGCAGGCAATTCTCAGCTCCAGCAGCTCCGAGAACCCGACTGAATTATCGAAGAATAAAACTCATTCCGTTAAACTCGACAGCCGCGCAAATCTCGATAATTGGAAGAAACGCCTGACTGTTGATGAGATCACGCGCATTCAAAAAATAACGGGGGATGTTTCGCATCTTTATTACTCGGAAGATTCATGGACGTGAAACCGTATCTCCCGCTGGTTTCCATCGTCACGCCATCGTTCAATCAGGCGCGTTTTCTCGAAGCGACGATTCAATCCGTGCTTTCGCAGAATTATCCGCGCCTCGAATACATCATCGTGGACGGCGGCTCGACCGATGGCAGCGTGGACATCATCAAAAAATATGCTTTGGAATCAAGCGGCTCGCCGCTTGATCAGAAGCGAGCTTCTGGATTCCATAAAATCAATTGGTGGGTCAGCGAAAAAGACAAGGGTCAGACCGACGCGCTCAACAAGGGATTCGCTCACGCCAAAGGCGACATCCTCGCATGGTTGAATTCAGACGACACTTACGAACCGAACGCAATTTGGTCGGCGGTCAAGCTGATGCAGCCAAATCCCGAAATCGGATTGTTGTACGGCGATGCAAATTTCATCAACGAAGATGGAAAAGTGATCGGCAAATTCAACGCCGCGCAAACAGATTTAAAACTTTTGCGTGAAGGTTATGTTCACATTCCGCAACAAGCTTCGTTCTTTCGCGGAAATTTGTGGCGCGAGGTCGGCCCGCTCGACCCATCGTTTTATTTTGCGATGGATTACGATCTTTGGATCCGTCTGGCGACTCGTTCGCAGGTAAAATATGTCCCGCAGACTTGGGCAAACTTCCGCCTGCACACCGCCGGAAAGACCACTGCTGCCGACGATCGCTGCTGGCCGGAAATGATCCGCGTGCATTACCGCAATGGCGGGAATTTTTTCTCCGTCATCGTGGCGAAATATTACATCCGCAAATTGATTGCGCCGTTCTGGAATTGGCGCAGACGTAAAGTGTTGAAGTTCTAATTATCTGGTGAATTATGAAATTGATTTTTTCATCCCCCTCCATCGATGATCTTATCCATCTTCTCAAAGCCTGGCGTTTCTGGCTGGTCAGCGCGTTGATCGGCGCGGCAATCGGCGCGGCAATTTATTATATCGATCCTCCGTCCTATCGCGCGCGCGCCACCGTCAACGTGGACTTTCATCTCGACCAGGCCTGGCCGCAAAACTCGGACCGCGAACAATTTTATTATCTCGACCGCGAAGTCCGCAAACTGGAAGAGATCGCCATGTCTGATACCGTGCTCGATTCCGTCGCATCGAAAGTGGACGGCGTAACCGTCCAGCAAATGCGCGCCGGAAAATTGCAACTGGATCAACCCGGCAATGGCGGCTGGCATTTCTTCGCCGACGATAAAGATTCAAGCAAAGCCGCCGCGTTGGCTTCAGCCTGGGCGCAGGCTTTCGCAGATAATGTTCAAGCTCAAGTTGTGAATCCTTCAAGTGGAATCGAAAAATATATTACCGCCTCAGCCACGCAGACTCAGAATCTTAGCGCCCACCGCCGCGTCAGCTTGAGCGTTTATTTATTGGTCGGCGCGTTGGGCTTTTTAGTTGTCAGCGCATTTGGTATTTTATTTTTCAAAACCGGGAAATGAAACCAACTTCTTTAACTTTGAGTCTCGATAAAGTTTCGCGCTGGCTGTGGGCCGCGGCATTGTTGACATTGCCCGTCACCAGCTTTCGATATTTTCCCGTTGGCGAAACAACTTACGAACGACCGCTTGCATTTTTTCCGCTGGCTTTGCTCGCGCCGGTTTTACTCATTCAATTGATTCGCGGTAAAACAACTTTTCCGCGCGCGGGGGCGCTGACTCCGCTCACAGCGTTTATCCTCACCGCTTTGGCGGCCAGCCTGATCGGGGTCCTGCTTGACCCGGTGATCATGCGCGGGCAGGGCATTGTTGGGCGCGAAGTCCGCGCCTGGGCAACCGTCATCATCGGCCTCGTCTTTTTTATCTCCGCGATTTGGATGAATCGAAACGAAGACGATTTGCGATTTACGATCAAGTGGATGCTGGCCGGTTTTATTCTCGACGTGCTTTGGAGCGGCGTTCAAGGCGCGACATTTTATTTACATGTTCTCCCGAAATCTTTGGTGACGCAATGGCAGCGCGCCTTCTCGATGCGCGAGTTGATCAAGACCAACCGGATCAATGGGATGGCTTACGAACCTGCCTGGCTGGCCGGACAAATTTCAACGATTTATCTGCCGTGGCTTTTCGCTTCGCTCCTGACCCGCGAGCGGGTGACGCGTTTCAAATGGCTGGAGTTGATTCTGCTGGCTTGTTCCGCGCTTCTTCTGCTGGCAACTTTTTCGCGCGGCGGACTGCTGACCGTCGCCGCCACCGTCGTGTTAACCTTTCTCTTCGTTGGCCGTGAACAGATCCGCGCCACCTGGACTTGGTTCACATCCGGCTTTCGACGCGGCGGCGCGTGGCTTTGGCGCGTGGGCGTGATCGTTTTGGTTGTGATCGCAATGACCGGCGCGGGAATTTTCCTGGCGCGAAAAAATATTATTTCCAGTTTGTGGACATCCAACGCAACCAGCATACAGGATTTCCTCATCCAAAATTATGCGGGCGCGCGCGGCGCATACATCTGGGGCGCGATGGGCGCGTACAACGATCACCCTCTGACCGGTGTTGGTTTGGGCGCAAGCGGATTCTACATTTACAACAATCTTCCCGATTGGGCGCTGACGTTTGTGCCGGAGATCGCCAATCAATTGAGTCCCACCAGCAACCTTTACCCAAATCCCAAAAATCTTTATGTGCGTTTGCTGGCTGAAACAGGCCTGATCGGATTCTTCCTTTATCTTGCCTTCCAGTTTTCCATTTTAGGTGACGCCATCGCGGTTTTAAAACAGAAAGCCGTCATCTGGCGTTATCTGGGAGTTGCATCCGTTTTCACATGGATCGCGCTCATCTTTTACAACATGACACAGGATTCTTTCGCCACGCCAAACTTATGGGTCAACATCGGCATTTTGGTTGGAATGTCGACCTTTGCAATACGATCATCAAAACCCGTTGAATGATTTAGGGCATTTTCTCCTGCAAATGGGCAATGCAGACTGGCATCTTAACAAAGGTGTAATCGACTTGTAATGCGTTCGTGTTGCCGCGAACACATTCTTTCGTTATGATATAGCCTTATGCGGACTTACGAAACTCCTTATGTCGCGGACTGGTTCGCGATCTCCCTGCGTTGGACCGTCATGATCGGGTTTGTAGTTTCGCTGGCGTTGGGCAGGGGATTGACGCTGGCGCTGTTCTGGCCGATTGTCGTGATGATTCTATGGAACATGGGGATGACAGTTCTGGCGAGCTTGAACATCCGTTTGACTTTTCACCGCTATGTCAGCATTGCAGTGGACTTCTTATTGAGCGGGGTCTTCTTCTGGGTGCAGGGCGGTTTGGCCGGCCCCGCCGCCTGGACCGGGCTGCTGCCTATTTTCTCCGGCGTTGTTTATTTTGAATTATTCGGCGGATTGCTGACGGCAGTTTTATCGGCTGCATTGGTAATTATATATGCCCTGTTTTTGGCGCGGGCCAACATGCTGCTTGCAATCGAATGGAGCGGCATCTATGCAGTTGTGGGGCTGCTCTTTGGATTTCTCGGCAAACAAACGATGACGCGCCTGCGCATCTCCCGCCAAAAATGGCTGGATGCAGAAGAGAAAAAACGACACATTCAAGGCGAACGCCTGCGCGCCATTTATGAATTGACGTCTGCACTGACAACGACTCTCTCTTACAAGCGTGTGCTCGATTCAGCCCTCGACCTGGGATATTCAGCCCTCAACCCTGATCCCGATCCTGAAGCCTCGACCAGCGATCCGCTAGTGAGCGCCGTGCTGTTGTTCCATGGCGGACAATTGACAGTCGGCTCGGCCCGGCGGTTTACCAGCGCAGATTCGCGTGTAACCTTTCAAGGCAATGAGGGCCTTCTCAAAAAGGTTTTTGATGAAGGCGAGCCAACCTTTTCAAAAGACATTGGTTACGATCCCGAACTGGGACGCGTCATTGCATTCCGCAACTGCACATCGGGATATTGCTTCCCGTTGCGAAGCGGATTCAACGTTTACGGCGCGATGGTCTTCGCTCATCCAGACCCCAATTATTTCTCCCCTGACCGCCAGGATTTGCTGGATATCATCGGACGGCAAGCTGTGGTCGCCATCCAAAACGCGCGCCTGTATCAGGATTTGGTGGAAGAGAAAGAGCGCATGATCGAAGTTCACGAAGAGGCGCGCAAGAAACTGGCGCGTGATCTGCACGATGGCCCGACGCAATCCGTGGCAGCCATGGCCATGCGCATCAACATTGCGCGCCGCATGATGGAAAAAGATACGAAGATGGCAGTGGAGGAATTATCCAAGATCGAAGAACTGGCACACCGCACCACCAAAGAAATCCGCCACATGCTCTTTACGCTGCGCCCGCTCATTCTTGAATCACAAGGATTGAGCGCCGCGTTGAATTCCATGGCCGATAAAATGCGCGAGACGTACAACCAAAACGTAATTGTCGAAGTGGATGACAACCTGGCCGGTCAAATGGAAATGGGCAAGCAGGGCGTTATTTTTTATATCATCGAAGAGGCCGTCAACAACGCCCGCAAACACGCCAGCGCGCCGAATATCTGGGTGCGTCTGCACCCATTCCAACAGGGAATGGCCTTGCTGGAGGTCCAGGACGATGGCGTGGGATTTGATACAGAGGCAATCAACAAGGCCTACGATAAACGCTCCAGTCTCGGCATGGTCAATCTGCGCGAACGTACCGAACTGGTCAATGGTCTGCTCAATCTGCAATCAATGCCCGGCAAGGGAACGAACGTCTCGGTCTATATTCCATTGACTGATGAAGCAGCCGATCGCTTGCATCACCCCAAATCGCGCTAAAATCCACTTATGCCTACCGCCGCCGGTTTATATTATTTCGCCCATGAGGCCGATAATTTTTTACGCCCGCCCGTGATCTTGATCCACGGTGCAGGTGGTACACATTTACATTGGCCGCCGCAAATCCGCCGGCTGCCGAATCAACGCATCTTCGCGGTCGACCTTCCGGGGCACGGTAAATCTGGAGGTGTGGGACACCAGACAATCGATGATTATGCCGGGCACATTCTCGATTTTATGAAAACCGTCAGATTGAATACAGCCGTGTTGATCGGACATTCAATGGGCAGCGCCATCGCGCTGACAGCTGCGCTGCGCTCGCCGAAGCAGGTGTCCGCTTTGGGACTGGTGGGAAGCGGCTCAAAGCTGCGCGTGTCGCCGGTTATCTTGCAGAACGCATCCGATCCATCCACCTTTATGGACGCGGTTCACATGGTCAGTGATTTTTCGTATTCAGAACATGTCAACGTTCGTCTGAAGGAACAGGGTGAACAGAAATTATCTGAGACACGGCCCACGGTTCTTTACGGGGACTTTTTGGCGTGCGACGCGTTTAATGTAACGGATCAACTCTCGAAGATTTCCGCGTCCACGCTGATAGTTTGCGGCGCAGACGATAAGATGACTCCCCAAAAATATTCCGAATTATTACGAGATGACATTCCGAACGCTCGAATGGAAATTGTTGCCAACGCTGGGCACATGGTAATGCTTGAGCAGCCTGAAATGGTTGCAATGCTGCTGGCTGATTTTCTAAATACAATTCCGTATCAAGCCGGGCAGTGATACGTTGTTCAGGCAAAGATCTTTTTCAAGATCGGTTTTGCATTGATGATCGCCCGCGCCCGGTGGCTCAGGCGATTTTTTTCATCCATGTTCAGCTCGGCCATGGTTCGGCCCAATTCAGAAAAAAGGAAGATCGGATCGTAACCAAAGCCGCCTGTGCCGCGTTCTTCGGGAATGATCTTGCCATAGCACTGCCCCTCCGCAAATTGGGCAGGGTTATCTGGCCCGGCAATTGCGATGGTTGCATGAAAATGCGCCGTCCACGGGCGCGGTTTGCTTTGCAAATTTTGCAGAAGATATGCGCGCCGATCTGCATCTGTAGCTTCGGGTTTTGCCAAATAACGCGCCGAATATAAACCGGGTGCGCCATCCAGCGCGTCAACTTCGAGGCCGGAGTCATCGGCAAGAGAGATCAATCTACTTGCACGCGCAAAGGCGACCGCTTTTTTCACTGCGTTTTCGGCATAAGTCTTTCCATCTTCAATGACTTCGAGTTTCAACTTAATGTCGGCAGGCGTGACCAACTCAACATTGATGTCTGTAAGCAGGTCCCGAATCTCTTCCAGCTTGCCTTTATTGTTTGTCGCAATCAATAATTTCTTCATCTATATTTTTTCTCTTCGATCTTTTGAATTGCCCAAGCGACATGATCACGTATCATCGGTTCCGAGTCGTCAAGCGCATTTTTCAAGGCGGGCAAAGCATTTGTGTCATTTGAATTTCCAAGGGCCACGGCCACGTTTCGCAAATAGCCGCGCCGCCTGGCGCGCTTGACCGGACTATTTTTGAATTTAGAGTTGAAATCCCCGGGCATGAGTTCCAGTTCACGGATAAGGTTGGGATGCGGCACGTCTGCACGCGGTTTTAATTCAGATACATTTTCAGGTGACGCAAATCGATTCCATGGACAGGCCATCTGGCATACATCACACCCGAAAATCCAGTTGCCAAGCATGGGTCGAAGTTCGGATGAAATATCTTCTTTTAATTCGATGGTCAGGTAGGAAATACAACGCCGCGCATCTATGGTCCTGTCAGGAAGAATACATTGGGTCGGACAGGCATCGAGGCAGCGCGTACAAGTTCCGCAGTGATCGGTTGTAAAAGGGGCATCGGGTTCAAGTTCAATATCTAGAAATATTTCGGCAAGAAGAAAATAAGAGCCGAGCTTTGGATTGATGAGTAAGGTGTTTTTGCCGACCCAACCCAGGCCTGCGCGTTGCGCCAAATCTCTTTCTAAAATCGGGCCGGTGTCGGTATACCAGCGATTGAGAATGGAATGTCCCGCTTGCTGCTCAATAAATACAATCAACGCTTTTATTTTTTCAGGAATGACAAGATGATAATCATCGCCCCAGGCGTAGGAGGCGATGTGTCCGATTGGGAAAGGCTCATCGGAAGCCTCCGCCAGTTTCGGGTCCGGGTAGGGAAGCGCCAATACGAGGATGGATTTGCATTCAGGGAGAATGAGTCGCGGGTCAGCGCGGCGCGCACGGGAACGGTCATCCGCCAAATATTTCATGGAAGCGTGCCGCCCCTGCGTCAGCCAATTTTCAAATATAGGCAAATGCGGGGGCGGGTCTGGAGTCGTCACGCCGGCCAGAATGAATCCCAACCGGCGCGCTTCATTTTGAATGGACTGTTTTAGCGCGGCACTCACTTGATCAGATTTTGACAACGATCTTTACATAGAGAGGTTTGTTGTCATTGCCAAAAAAAGGAATCCCTTTGGGGTTTGCCAGCGTCCACGCGCTGACATACTCACCTATTTTGGTTGGCGCCTTGAATTGAACAGAAATTTCTATTTCCTGGCCCGGTGCGACCACACTATTGATCGGCTGCGAAACGCCCGACATCTTATCGCCGTATGAAAAAATGATGGTGTAACCTGCGCCCCAGGTACATGTGCCGGCATTCTTGATCTTCCACGTTTTGACAAAGTCCTGTCCGGGGGTCATTTGGGTGTTATCAGGGACGTTCACATCTACCGTGGCATTGTCCCAGGAATATCGATCGCACAAGGCTGCTTGAGTTGCACCGGGAAGGCCAGGCTGAGTGGGAACAATGACAGTTGCCGCCGCGGTAGTAGCTGTGGCTAATGATAACGATGTAGGCGTCTCAGTCGGAGGAGGCAGAGGCGTAGGAGTCCATGAGGCGGCCGTCAAGGTGAAATTTGCTATCACTGTTTGCGCGGCGGCTGTGGATATGAGCGCGGTGTCGGGTGTCGGGGCAGGAGTGGCAGCCGGCGCACATGCCGCCAACATCACAGCAAGTAATATGATGATACTCAGTTTAGTTTTCATAGGATCCTTGATTCTCGGCGAACCGCATTATCTTTCCAATTACTGGACTACGATCTTGACCCAAACTCGCGCGCCAAAAAAAGTGCCTGCATCGCTTTTCATTTGCCAATAACCCTGGTAGGTTCCGGTCTTTGTAGGAGCAGTCATTTTCACTATAAATGATGTGCTATTTCCTGGCTTTACAAAATCATATGCATTGTGGAAAGCCACATTATTACCATCCATTTGGTCACCTGATACGAAAACAAAGGAATACCCATCATCCCATGCACAAGTCCCTGTATTCTGGAATTGCCAGACTTTTTCAAAGGCCTTTCCCGCCGTCATAACCGTCCCATCAGGAATAGTTTCTTGAAGGAATAAGGCGTCATTACAACCTACAGCGGTCGAACCAGTACCCGCCCCGGATGGAACCTTGGTCGCGGTTGGCAACCCGGCAGCCAGGGTAGGGAAAGCCAGTTGTGTGCCAGCCGGAGCAAAAGCCGTTACGCCAGGTGGAAGTTGGATGGTCGGCAGGGATAAAGGCGCCGTTGTTGGGCTGGGCAGAGGCGTCGGTGGAACGGCTTGTGCAGTCTGGGTCATCTGAGCGTTAATTTGGGCAAGCGCCGTCCCAGCCGCGGAAGTGTAAACAGCATTTACATCCGGGGTGGGCGCCGGCGCCTTGCCAATATTACAGGATGCTAAACTGGCGGCCAGTAAAACTATTAGAGCCAACCAGATGATTTTTTTTTGTTGCATGATCTAAGCCTCCAAATATCTTTGTAATACAATTTTACGAATTTTCTTCATACTCATTATAACGCACCTTGTTTTAGGACGTAGGCGTGGACGTTGGAGTGTTAGTTGAGGTAGGGGTAGGAGGGATAGGCGTCAAAGTAAATGTCGGGGTGAATGTGGGTGTGAAGGTGGGTGTAAAAGTAGGCGGTGGAGTACCAGTTCGAATAATGCGGGGAGCAAACCAAAGCCCGTAGTCCTGATTGAATGGACCATTCGTTGTCACCGTTAGAATAAATTTCACATTCTGCCCCGCCAGTGCGCTCAAGTCAATATCCACGGGATAATATTGGCCTTCGTATACTTCAATCCATTGACCAAGAGTCCTGATATCGCCATTATCGATCTGATACTGAAGCTGAAAAACAATGTTGCAATAATAGGCGCCATATTGGCAGTTGATCCGCGATTGAAAGTGGTCACCGCTTTGAACCATAAATACAGGGAATTTCCCGCGGATATAACCATTGTACGTATTTTTCGGAACAGTTAAAAGGCCGGCCTGGTCTTCAGTTTTTCCATTTTCCATAACCGGATGATCCAGTTTAAGCACATAACCATTATTGTCGCCGTTCGTACCCGGACAGGGTAGGGGAATAATATTATTATCCCAGTTGGCGTCACAATAACTTGCAGCAAAATCATAGGCGGTGTAACGCGGACCTATTACGTTAATAGACGTCCAGAATGCGTCCTGCGCTTGCGGACCAATGCCAAATAATACGCCAGCCGAATTACGTAATTTCCAATATCCCCGGTAATGACCATCGCTATTTGGCGCAGTCATTGTGACCGAAAGATCGACCATCTGACCCGGATTAACATTGCCCGGCATGGCGATTCCGCTGGGAGCGGCCATTTGATCTCCGTTGATAAAGACCAACGAATAGGAAGTTGTCCATGAGCAGGTGCCAACATTTTGAACGCGCCAGATTTTGGTGAAAGTCACGCCCTGTCCAATAACAGTTCCATCAGAAATGGTCACGTCCCTGATGAAAGCAGCCGCATCGCACAACGCGACCGGCATCGGAGTATTGGCAATGGGTGTAAGTGTAACGGGCCAAATAGTCGGAGAAGATGCGCTTAAAGGTGTCGGAGTGTAAAAAGACGGAGACTGCGATGCCGCAGCCTGAACAGTCTGTGCGGCGGCAGTATAAAATGCATTAAGAGTCGCAGCCGCCTGCGGTGTACTTTTGACAATAGATGGCGCGTTGCAGGCCAGGCTGGCGAAGATCAGGATAAGCGGCACGAAAAGCAGACGACGTTTAAGATACATTCTTTCCTCCAGTTCCATAAGACGTTTGCCTGTTCAAAAAGTTCCTGAATCAAAAGAGTCAGTGAAAATTCGCTGACTCTTTTGATGATTATTTATTTACCGCAAAGAAAGTCAAACGAGGCTTTGCCATATTCCTGATAGGCAGGGTCAGTGACAATAATTTGATCCCAGCGCGTGTTGGTGGAATTTCCAAGACGCACACCCCAGCTATCGGTAATTGACCTGGTTTTTGCCTGATCAAAGGTAAGGGTTTGATTGGGCGACCTGTAACCATCACTATGTTTCCAATAATAGGTAATTGTGATCGGCCCATTGGCTGTAATATGGGCAGTAATATCATAGTAGATACTTGCTGTATCATGTCCCGAGGGATCAACATAGGTCGCACATCCGGCAGCCGGGCGGCGGGTAATATCGTAAGAGACAGACGTAACGCCGTATGCTGTAGTCGTGCCTTTGCCCGGTGTGCCACTGCCAACAACGATCTTCACAGACAGAGACGTGTTGTATTCTCCCACGCCGAATATCGTCCCATCCGGGGCTTCTATCTGCCACGTGCCGGTATACGTTCCACTAGTTTGTGGGGCATAGAGTTGTATGGGAATGTCCACCGTCTGACCGGGTACAGCCGTGGTCGGAAATGGATAGACATACGCGCCGCCCATAATATCCCCGCTCATAAAAACAAATTTATAAGTTGAATTCCAGGTGCAGGATCCGCTGTTCAAGACGCTCCAGGTCTTGATAAAAGTTGAGCCGGGGTTGACGATTGTGCCATCTGGGATGGTTGCATCGGCTACAAAGTTTGCGCTGTAACAAGGCTTCGTGTTGCTGGACCCGACAGCGGGAGCCGTTGGAGGCGACTTGGTTGCAGCTGTCGGCGTGGCCTGAAGCGATGAAGTGTCAGTACCGGGAAGAGTCGGGGTCAGCGTGGGAGTGGATTCGGCAGCTTGTGTATTTTGTGCCTGTACAGTCATTGCAACTGAAGTGGCGATAATGGAATCGTTCGATGCGGACGAGCCGCAGGCATTGAGTATCATGGCAAGGGCGATTAGTAAAGCAGTAAGAATGTAGATTTGTTTTTGACGCATTTTATTTCCTTTCGCAATCAGAAATAATTATAACCGCTTTGAAAATCGAGCGTTCGATGCCATTTTTGGATGTTTGGAAAACGGGTTTGCTAGTAAAATAAGAAACACCAAATTGTTGAACATTTTCGGCAAGGTTTGCACCATGAAACCACCTTCCATCTTTCCCCTGCGTTGGGCAATGTAGGCCTCCTGCAAAATGAACATGGCCCGCTATACCCAAAAAGGGATTGTCCGCACGAAGCCAGAATGTTCGAATGGCTGGCAGAACTGGAGGAGCGCGAACAAAAAAGTCAATAGTTGATCTTACATTCGCCATAACCTACTCAGAAAAAGGAGATCGCCATGTCATTCCCACAAGTTCTTGAGGTCGCCATTGGCCTCGTCTTCGTTTACTATGTTATGGGTTCGATCGTTTCGACCATCAGCCAGATCATCATGGAGTCGCTTGAAACACGCGGCGTTGCACTGGAAAAATATCTCAAAATGATCGTTGGCGAAAAAAATCTTGGCGACCTGACAAACATGCCGCAAATCAAATCCCTGCGCCCGATCCGCTATGCAAACTGGTGGCATGTTTTTGGAGCAGGCACGGTTGAAAAACGCGTGGAAAAAATCCCCGCAGCGACTCTCGTGGATGCCTTCTTCGATCTAACGGGTTTGACCGGAAAATATCAGACCACCGGGGATGAGCTGATCGCATCCATCAATCAACTCCCCGACTCTGACGGCAAAAAGGCCATGCTCGCCTGGGCGCAAAAGGGCGTTACCAATGTCAATGATTTGCGATCCAGAACAACCGATTATTTTAACGGACTCTTGAGTCAGGCCGCCGCTACTTTCAAAGCAAATGCCCGAAGTATTGTAATTATTTTGTCCATTGTAATCACCCTTCTCTTCGGGACCGACAGCATCCAGTTAGCAAAGGAGTTGTGGGCCGACTCAGCTTTGCGGGCTGCCGCCAATGCCCAAGCCGCTATAGCCGCACAACAGGGCCAATCCACAGATTTGACAGCGTTACTTAATCAACTTGGTGTTTTGTCCATTAAGATTGGTTGGTGGCAGAATCAAAATATTCCCGTTCAGACATCGACTGTCGGCTGGATACAATTCATTCTCCTTAAGTTTGCCGGGCTCCTAATAACCGCCGTGGCTGTATCACAGGGTTCATCCTTCTGGTACGACTTGTTGAAGAAGCTGACCGGTCAATCTTCGTCTTCGTCATCCGGCGGAGGCGGGGGCGGCGGAGGCGGAGACAGCAGCGGAGCTGTCGGCTAGTAAAATTCCGGGTCGTGAGCTAAATTCCCTCAAAACCAAACATAAAAGCGCCTCGCTTGAGGCGCTTTTATGTTTATAATCAAAAATATGTACAACAGAAAAGGGAGGTTGACCTGACCTTTATTTCCTCTTACAATGGTAGGGCGATCACCTACCACTTTACTATAAATGGCATGTAACTACTTTGCAGGCTTTTTCCGCCCCGACCACGATCCTCCGTGTGTGTTGCCTCGCGCGTCTGCCGAACTTTAGTGTTTTCTCACAACTTATTTGATTTTCGGAGGAAAATCCTATGCCTACCCCTATCCTTTCAAAGCGTGCTCCAGTCTATGCCGATGTTCCCGATGAAAAGTGGAACGATTGGCGCTGGCAATTAAGCCATCGTCTCAACACAGCCGAAGATATTGAAAAAGTTCTACCGCTCACCGATTCCGAACGAAAGGCGCTCAACACCAGCGGACTTTTTCGCGTGGACGTCACGCCCTACTTCATTTCCTTGATCGACCCTGACGATCCGAACGATCCGATCCGAATGCAGATCATCCCACGCTCGGAGGAAATGCAGGCCTTCACTGCCATGATGGAAGATTCCCTGGCGGAAGATCGCCACTCTCCCGTACCGGGGCTGGTTCACCGGTATCCTGATAGAGTTCTTATGCTGGTCACGACCCAATGCGCGTCGTACTGCCGCTATTGCACGCGCTCGCGCATCGTCGGTGACCCGGGACAAACCTTTTCGCGTCAGGAATTTGAAGCGCAGATCGAATACCTAAAACGCACACCGCAAGTCCGTGATGTCCTGCTCTCTGGCGGCGATCCGCTCGTGCTGGCGCCAAAAATTCTCGAAGAGATTCTCACGCGCCTGCGCGAAATCCCGCACATCGAAATCGTCCGCATCGGCTCGCGCGTTCCCGTCTTCATGCCGATGCGCATCACGCAGGAATTATGCGACATGCTCGCAAAATTCCAT
This sequence comes from Chloroflexota bacterium, assembly GCA_021796315.1. The sequence continues at coordinate 10,889 of JAJYOH010000019.1, read as the reverse complement.
CCGTTGTGGCTGAACATCCATGTCAACCATCCGAATGAAATTTCAAAGGAACTGGCCGAAGCCTGCGACCGCATGACGCGCGCAGGCATTCCGCTGGGCAACCAGTCCGTTCTTTTAGCCGGGATCAATGACTGTGTTCACATCCAACGCGAATTGGTCCAGAAATTGACGCGCATCCGCGTCCGCCCATATTATCTCTATCAGTGTGACCTGGTCGAAGGCGCGGGACATTTCCGCACGCCTGTAGCAAAAGGCATCGAGATCATGGAAGGGCTGCGCGGACATACATCCGGTTACGCGGTTCCGCAATTCATCGTGGACGCGCCCGGCGGCGGCGGCAAGATCCCGGTCATGCCGAATTATTTATTGAGCATGTCCGACCACAAAGTGATTGTCCGTAACTACGAAGGTTACGTTACAACTTATGAAGAACCAACCGAATACAAAGTGCACGATCCAAAGACCTGCAAATTCTGCCAGAGCAAACGTGTTGAAGCAGGCCAGGCCGGGTTGACCGGTTTGCTTGACGGCGAGGAGATGTTTATCAAGCCAACAAGTTTCGATGAAGTCCACGACCGTCACGGTATCCAGCATCGCCTGAAGGATGAAAAGAAATGGCAGCCTTTGGGCATCGGCGCTGGAGACCATTCCCCCAAGGAAGAAGCCTAATCCAAGTCAAGGAGAAAAATATGGTCACACCAAAAAACAAATTGAGAGCGTTCCAAAAATCCATGTTCGTTGTATTCGTTATCGGAGGGTTGTTAGCTGCCTGTGCGCCGGGACAATCCCCCGAACAAATCCAGGCACAAATCCAAACCGGGGTCGCGATGACCATGCAAGTGCAGGATCAGATCGGCACATCGGTTGCAATGACGGTTCAATCGCAATCCGCCCAGCCGCTTGCCGCCGCATCGACTCCGACTGAGATTTCTGCCGCCATTCCAACGCTTACGCCCATCCTTTCGACACCGACTGCTTTTGTGGTCACCCCTCCTGCCAGCACAGGCGGGTCAGGTGGCGGTGGCGGCAGTTCCAAGCCGGACTATAACTGCGATCCCGACATCCAAAAAAGACCCTTTGACAATCAGGAATTTGCCCGCGGCGACAAGTTCGATGTAAAGTGGACCATTCTCAATAACGGTGCGTTAACTTGGGCGGCAGGGAAGGACCTTTCTTACTATAGCGGTCCCCAACTGACCACTGTTACTTTTGAACAATTGCCGGAAGTCAAACCCGGTGGGACTTACTCTGTAGTTCTGGATGCTGTTGCCCCGACCACACCGGGTCATTATGTGATGACCTGGAAACTGGAGGGAGGCTTCTGCTATCCTTACGTAGCGATCACTGTTAAATAAAGATCGCCATTAAGAGCTGTGGTTCATGAGCAATGCTGATGTTCTGGAGAAAAAATGAAATCAAAAAAGCGCATTGGATATTTTCTGATGACCGTCACAATTTTCGTATTAGGTTGCGACGTCTCAACTCTGGTGGCGCCTCAGCAGATTCCGACACCCATTCCAGGCATCGTAAATACCATCGTGGCGCAAACTGCGGCGGCCGCGGCCACACAGACACAGGCTCTTATTCCTCCGACAATAACGCCCTCTTCCACGCCTTTCCCAACCCCAACCGCCAGTGTCACTCCGAGCCCAACGCCGACCTTTATATTCAGATTTCCGACGGCTGCTCCGACTGAAGGCATTGCCGGCGTTACCACCTCCAATGCCACCTGGTCATGTAAGTTGGTGAGACAGGCTCCGCCCGACTCTACACAGGTTGCAGCCGGAGCATCCTTCAACACCGCCTGGACTGTAACGAATACCGGGGACATCATCTGGTTACATTCGTCAATGGATATCGTTTACCTGAAAGGCGCAAAGTTATCTCCCCAAAACCGCTACGACACAAAAACAGATACAAGCATCGGAAATGATTTTGCCATAACTGTTCCAATGATAGCGCCGTCCACGGCAGGCACGTACACGACAACCTGGGCGCTACAGTCAGGTGACACCACCTTCTGCCCCGTCTCACTTACCATTATTGTGCAATAGAAACAAACGGTGTTTAACAAAAATAAGAGCGACCAGGTTGGTCGCTCTTATTTTTTTCTATGAAGCCGGGGGCAGCGGCCCGTTGTTGATCGGTGCTGCCGCGGCTTGCGGTTTCTTGCGCAAAGTCACAAAACCAACCACAACCGGCACCGCGACCAAAAGCAGTGAAAGGCACAGCAAAACATATCCAACTGGCGCAGGCAAAGTCTGAATGGATTGCTCGCCGCCGCTCGTCATGGTAATGGGCGTGGTCGTTGCGATCAGCGCGCCCCATATACATGCAAAGATGGCGGAACATCCACAAATCAAAGCGGATGCGACGGTAGCGATTATGCCGATGGTTCTATTATTCATGAAACACTCTCCTCAAGTTTGGATTTATCTATTTCAGTATACATGCAATAAAAACGGGATGCAAGTTTTCATTGCAGTTCACTGACGCTAACTTCTCAGCCTGGCCTTCACTTCTGCCTCGAGCCGCTTCACGATTTTGTTCCTGATCGCGGCAGCCTCGGCATCCGTCATGGTTTTGTCGGCGGCTTGATACGTCAGATTATATGCCAGCGACTTTTTCCCGGCTCCGATCTGATCGCCGCGATAAACGTCGAACAGGCGGACATTGGTCACGCTCTTTCCACCCGTTTGCCTGATCAGCGCTTCGACGCGTGATGCGGCAACCGATTCATCCACGATGACGGCGATGTCCTCGTACATCGAAGGGAATTCAGGAACAGGCGTGATGCCATAGGTTGGATTTAATCCGCGCAAAGTTTCGAGATCGAACTCTGCCACCAGCACCGGAAAATCTCCAAGCTCATATTTTTCCCTGGCGAGCGGATGCAATTCGCCGAATATGCCGACGGTTTGATCGTTGATCTTTATTTCAGCGGCTTTTCCGGGGTGCAGATAGCCTGCCCTGAACGAAGTCGAAGGGTTAACGGAATCGGTCGCAGTGTAAACTACGTCCACGAAACGGAGTCCGCTCAAAAGGAGTTCGATGCGGCCTTTCATGTCGAAGAAATCCAGCGCGGATGATTCCTTCACGTCCCACGCGGTCGCGCTGCGCAGACCAGTCATCGCGATGGCAAGTTTATGCGGTTCATTCGGCAATTCGTTTTTCACCGGTTCGAAGATCGGCCCGATCTCGAAGAACGAAAGCGATTCGCCGAGACGGATATTTTTCTCGAGCACATCCAGCACCGACGCAACCAGGCTGCGGCGCAGCGCGCTCTTTTCCGGCGCGATGGGATTCGCGATGCGAACATAGTCATCGAACTGTGTGATGCGCGATTCTTTTTCGACGGAGGTCATGCGATAGCTGACAACTTCCTGCAAGCCAAGCGCCACGAGCAGGTCGCGCAAATGTTCCTCCCATTCGTGGATGGGATTTCCGATTTGCGGCGGAAGGGCATCGGCCATTGTTGTTGCGGGAATATTATCGAAGCCATAACTGCGCGCCACTTCTTCGAGCACGTCGGCGAGACCGACCACGCCTTCATCAATGTCCATGCGATGCGACGGCGCGGTGATGATAATTCGAGTTTCGAGATTCGATAATTTGTTATTCGATTTTCGATTATCGAGCGTCGGATTTTTTATCTCACATTTGAAGTCAAGCTTTTCAAGCAGCGCGACAATTTCGCCTGCGGTTAATTCAATGCCGAGCAAACGCTTGACATCTTTTGGCGTGACCTCGACAACCGAATCTTTTGGCTTGAGCGGATATTCATCCACGAGGCCGGGCGCGATCTTTCCGCCGGACCATTCGGCCATGAGATGCAGTCCGCGCTGGACACCCTGCTCCGCCATGGCAGGATGCACGCCGCGCGAAAAACGAAACGAGGCTTCGGACGGAAGATTATGCTGTCTGGCCGTGCGCCGAATGTTGATGAAATTCCAGGCCGCGCCTTCGAGCAAAATGTTTTTTGTGTTGTCCGTGACTTCAGACTCGGAGCCGCCCATCACGCCGGCAACGGAGAGCGGGCCCATTTCATCGCACACCAAAACATTCGACGATGTGAGCGTGCGCTCTGCGCCATCGAGCGTGGTTATTTTTTCGCCGTCTTTCGCGGCGCGTGTGATGATCTTTATTTTGTGGGACAAGTTGCCAACCTGTCCTACGCGCGAAGCCAAGACATCATCATCGAACGCGTGCAAAGGTTCGCCGAGCTCGAGCATGGCATAGTTGGTGGCATCGACGATGTTGTTGATGGGACGCATGCCCGCCAGTTTGAGTCGACGTTGGACTTGATACGGGCTGGGTTTGATTTCCACGTTCCGAATTAATCCGGCCACAAAGCGCGGATTGAGTTCGGGATTGATGATTTGAATTGCGGCAAAGTCGCCCGCGGGTTGGCTTTCACGCATTACGGAATACGTATTACGTAACGGACGCCCCGTCAAGGCGGATAATTCCCGCGCGATGCCGATCACGTTCGCGTTGCGCGCCATGTTCGGCAGAATGGAAATGTCGAGCACGGCATCGCCCATGTAATCGGCGAGCGGCATTCCGACCGGCGCATCATCGTCGAGCAGGATGATGCCTTCATGCTCTTCGCTGATGCCCAGTTCTTTTTCCGAGCAGACCATCGAATAAGAATCGACGCCGCGAATTTTGGCGCGCTTGAGCGTGGTCAACACCAGTCCATCAGCGTGGCCATCGTAAAGCGTCGAGCCTTCCTTCGCATACGCAACCTTGAGCGGCTTTGCAAGTTTGCCTGTGCCTTTCAAATGGAAAATGTTCGGCGCGCCGGTCAGCACGGCCTGGGATTGCTGTCCGTCAAATAGATCGAGAAGAGTCAACCGGTCCGCGTTGGGATGCGGCTTCACTTCACGAATTTCAGCCACGACGATTTTCTCGCGGTCCCATCCAATACCGTTGGTCTTGAATTCGTGTTTCTCACCGTCTTTATAAGTTGGCATCGGCAGACCTGCGTAGAGAATTTCGTCCACTTCGAGTCCGGCCAGAGTCAATTTGCGCGCAATATCTTCGACGGACAGGCCGTCGAGGTCAATGAAATCTTTTAGCCAGGAAATCGGTATCTTCATTATTTACTTTCCTTCTCTGAACCGCGAAGCACGCTAAGAGCGCAAAGATTTTTCTTCTTTTCCTTTGCGTGCTTCGCGTTCTTTGCGGTAAATGGTTTTAGAACTGCTCCAAGAATCTGACGTCGTTGCCCCAGAAATATCGAATGTCGTTCATTTTGCTTCGCAGCATCAACTGGCGTTCCGGCCCCATGCCGAAGGCAAAGCCGGTGTAACGTTTCGGGTCATAGCCGCCGTTCTGCAAAACATTCGGATGCACCATGCCACAGCCGAGAATTTCCAGCCAGCCGGAATTTTTGCAAACCTGGCAGCCTTTGCCGCCGCACACAAAACATTCGATGTCCATTTCAGCGGACGGTTCCGTGAACGGGAAATACGAGGCGCGGAAACGCGTGCGCGCATTTTGCCCGAACATGCGGCGCGCAAAATCTGTCAGCGTGCCTTTCAGATCGCTGAACGTGATTCCTTCACCGACCGCAAGTCCCTCCACTTGATTGAACTGGACTTCCGAACGGGCTGTGATCTGCTCGGCGCGGAAACACATGCCCGGCAGCGCAATGCGAATGGACGGCGGATTTTCCGGATTCATTTTGGCGTATTCGCGCATCGCGTGGATCTGTCCCGGCGAGGTGTGCGTGCGCATCAAGATCGGATTTTCCTCGCGGCCTTCGGTCTCGACATAAAGCGAATCCTGCATATCACGCGCGGGATGATGCGGCGGGAAATTCAACAATTGAAAATTGACATCATCAGTTTCCACTTCACGCGATGTGTAAACCTGGAAACCCATCTCCGCCAAAATATCCAGCACGCGGCGCAGTTGCTGCGTGGATGGATGCAAACGTCCATGATGGATCGTGCGGCCGGGCAGAGTCACATCGAGTTTTTCCTCGCTCAATGAACGCTCCAGGGCCGCTCTCTTAACGGCCTCCGTTTTTTCGGCTAACGCCGCCTCGAGCGCCACCTTGACCTTGTTCGCCGCCTGCCCGACGATGGGCCGCTCCTCTTTCGACAGCGCGCCGAATCCACTGAAGACCTGCATCAGCGGTGAGTTGCGTCCGAGTTGGGCCAGGCGCCACGCGTCAAGCGAGATCTGATCGTTGACCGATGCCAAACTCTCCAACGCAGATTTTTCGATCTCACTTAATTTATCGATCATTCATGCCTCCAAGTTTTATGTCATTGCGAGGCCGAACGAAGTGAGCGCCGAAGCAATCTCCTCTCATGGTTACAAGATTGCTTCGCTCTGCCCGCAATGACATGACTGCAAACAAAACCTCCCGTCCACAAATGGGACGGGAGGGAGAATTCCCGCGGTACCACCCAAATTAGTCACTTGTGTGACTCGCTTTGCGCCGACAAACATCGGCCTCTCGGATAACGTTGAGATCACGGTTCAGACTACTGAATGTTCATTCACCTGAACAGCTCAAGAGGGAACTTCGATTGGTTTTCGTCGAGCGCAAGTTTCAGCAAAACTCTTGCGCATCTCTGGCGGCATCCGCCGACCTACTTTCCTCTGTCCATGCTTTTATATAGGCTCGCCTGTTGCTTCTTATTATCTGCGAAAACGAAAGGCTGTCAAGGCTATCGAATCCCGCTATCATAAGTAATATCCACGCGTGTATATTTGCCTCCCACAACGCTAAATGGAATATCTTGTGCATGCGGCATAACATTTGGCGACTCAGGGTGCAGAATATATTCACCCGGTGCAAGCGCGATGCGGAAGTATCCATTGGCGTCTGTTTTAAATTGTATTATTTTTCTGTGATTTGAAGCTGTCAAAACCGTAAGGGTGGCCTGATAAGGTTTATCGGGACATGGATTGTTAATTTGCACAACCGGGCACGTCGGGCCAATTGTGACTTGACCATCAATACCACTGTCAGCCTGGGTGGGAGCAGAAAGCGATGAACAGCCACTAACCAGCAGGAAAATCAGCAGGAAAATATATTTTATACGCATAAGAGACTCCTTTCCATGAAATGACTGGTAGAAGCATTGATTTGTTCCCTAAAAAAGAAGGGTATGACTCGGTCATACCCTTGCGAAAAGTTATGTGGTTGGCAAAGATCAGGGTGTCTTTGTCGGATATAGTGTGTACGTTGGGATCGGAGTGCGCGTGGGCAAAGAAC
>JAJYOH010000019.1:0-3642 GCA_021796315.1 Chloroflexota bacterium | reverse complement strand
GTTGTGGGAGGCAAATATACACGCGTGGGTGTCAATGTAGGCGTTGGCGTATCCGTTGGCAGGAAAGATGGGTCGCCCATCCAGGGAAGGAAGCGGGTAAAAGTTTTGGCGTCTTCCGAGCCTTTGATCTCGGAGCGCTGCAAGATATACAAATTGCTTTTGCCCTGGTCCGCAGTATAGCCGGTGGCGCCCATGGCGGCAATATAACCGGCGAATTTAACATAATCGATGCTTGCACTGCCCACGTTACCGAACGGATAGGCAAAAGTCAGTATCGGAACGCCGAGCAATTTTTCAAGCTTCTTGCGCGAATCGACAATTTCGGTGCGCAGATGCGGAGCATCCAAACTTGTCAAAATGGGATGGCTCAAACTATGACTGCCAACCTCCCATCCCGCCGCGGCCATTTCCCTGACCTGGTCAACAGTCAGATAACCGGTTGTACCAATGTAGTTGTACGGCAGATAGAGCACGCCAGTAAAGCCATATTTCTTCATGATCGGGAAGGCATTGGTGTAATTGTCTTCATGGGCGTCATCGAATGTGATGAGGATCGGACGCGGCGGGAGTGATGCGCCGTTCTTGATTGCATCCACCAGCATGGTAGTGGTGATCGGCGTGTATCCCCAATTATGAAGCAGCCTGATCTCGTCTTCAAATCTACCAGGCGGGACATAAAAAATACTGCCAACTGGCGAAATCCCAACATGGTGATACATCAGGATCGGCACCTTGACTGCATTGGGACCTTGCGCGACCCAGGTAACAGTCGGCGTTGGAGACGCAGTAAAAGTCGGGGTGATGGTTGCAGTTGGTGTAACGGTGGCCGTTCCGGTCGGAGGAGGAAGCGTCGCTGTTTCGGTGGAGGTCGGCACAGGCGCGGCAAAAGCCATCCCGCCGCATCCCGCCAACAGCGCAGATGTCAACAAAACAAAAATAGTGATGTGAAATTTCATGAGTGGATTTTACTTGAAGCGGCTTAGAAATTTCTAATGATTGAGTTCCCAAAGGATGCGCAGACCGTCGAGCGTAAGCCAGGGTGCGAGGATGTCGATGACTTTGGTTTCCTGCGCGATGGATTCAGCCAGGCCGCCGGTGGCGACAACTTTCATGTCGCTTCCCAATTCGGACCTGAAGCGGGACACCATTCCCTCGACCATGCTCACATACCCGAAGAGCAGTCCCGATTGCATGGCATGGACAGTGTTGCGCCCGATGACGGACGGCGGGCGTTGCAGGTCGATGCGTTGAAGTTTTGCGGCGTGCGTGAAGAGCGCATCGGCCGCGAGATTGATCCCGGCTGTGATGGCGCCGCCGAGATAGTCGCCATCCTTCGTGAGCGCGTTGAAAGTAGTCGCCGTGCCAAAGTCCACGATGCAGGCCGGGCCGCCATAAAGTTTGAGCGTGGCGACCGCATCGCAGACGCGGTCAGCGCCGACAGCTTTCGGGTCTTCGTAACGGATTCTGATTCCGGTTTTGATTCCAGTGTCAATGACAAGCGGCTCTTGTTTAAGATATTCGCGGCAAGCCTGAACGACTCTTTGAGTCAGCGGCGGAACGACGGATGCAAGGCTGATGCCCGTTAAATCCTTTGTGGACTTTCCGGCATTTTGAAGCAGGCCAAGCAATTGCAAACCGTATTCATCGGGCATGCGGTTATGGTCCGTGGCAAGCCGCCAGTGCGGATTCAGTTTATCGCCCTCATACAGGCCGAGGGTTACGTTGGTATTGCCGACATCAATGGCGAGAAGCATGATGGCTCCGTTTTTATATTCTGGAGTCCGACGTCTCCTGACGTCGAGGCTGGTTAGAGTCGAAGTCTGATCTCAAAGGGATGCTTCGCGAAGACTTCGGACTCTCATCAAAAATATTCTCCGGCGTTCGGCTGGCACACAAAATCAAAAAAGCAATCACCGGAAATATTTGCAGGACGATTCTTTCAATCGAGTAGGAAAGATGCCAGGTCAAATCGTAAGGCGTGATCAAATAGACTCCGTAATCGCCAAGCAGTTGAACTGCGAGAATTGTAATGCCAACAAGATAAGCAGGACGAAGTTCCTTCGCAGCCGGCAGACGGAATAGCAGAAAATAAATGATCAACGCGGGAATGATGCCGATTAAATTTGTCCAACCGCCGAAGTTCAGAAATTCCCTGCCCGTGAACTGAAGAATTTCCAAGTGCCGGGAAATCGCCAGGATTTTTTGTGCGGCGGTTGCTGTCCCGCGCAATACATCGCTGGGAGGCGCGAGGAAAAGCTTGAAGAAGATCGTGATCGCAAATGGAAAAACGAGTCCGAGTGAAAATCGAAGCAGAGCAGGTAAAAAATTATTTTTGAAATTAACCACGAAGTCACGACACTGAGAGAACACAGCGCTTAGACGCGAAGACACTAAGTTTTCATTCGCTCTCGGCGGCGTCCCCGCCGCCGAGGACGGCGGCTTGAGCGGATTTATGAATTCACTTCCAAACATGAACGCGACAACCAACGCAACCACGACGCCAACCACAAACAGCGTGCCCTCGTTCTTTGTCCACGCGGCAAGCCCGGCTGTGAGTCCGGCCAAAGCGATCAGGGTCGGCTTTTTATAGACAAAATAAAAATAGATCAGAATGACCGTCGCCAAAATAAAAAATGCCACCGGCAGGTCAGCCATTTCGCGCGCGCCTTCGTTGACCAGCGTGGGCGTTCCCCAAAAAATGATCAATCCCAAAGCGGCCTGTCCAATGGATTTTAGCGACGCCAAGGCGCTGACAAAAATTCCAAGCGCGGCCAGGGCGAACAACGCGCTCTGAATCATTTGCACGTAAGCTGATTCCGTCCCAAGCGTTTCCCAGCCTGAAGTGACGTTGAGCGCCAACAACAACGGGTAATCTGCATGGAAGATCGGGTCCATTTGGCGGGAAAAAGATTCAAGCCAGTGGATCTGGTCGCGATAAATAAAACGCGCCGCGCGGTTGTACATCATCCACGCGTCCCAGTCGCCTTGTTGTCGGCGCAAAAGATAACTGCCCGTTCCAAGCAGGGACACGATAAAAACAACGGCGGCGATCCCGACCAGAACAATTTGTGTGCGACTAAGCGCTTTAGGCGGCGTCCCCGCCGCCGAGGACGGCGGCTTGAGCGTGATAAGATTTTTTTCTTTCCAAATCGTGAACGCAAGCAAAACTAAAAAGATCGCCAGTTGGATGAACACAAACCAGCGCTGACCCGCGAAGGTGAACAGATAAAGAAAATAGAACAGCGACGAGAATCCCAGCCCAACGCCGATGCCGAGAAAAAATTTGAAGCATAAAATTTTTATCTCGCGCTCAGGCCAAATCAAATGAACGAACATCCCGCCGCTGAGAATGACAAAAAGATAAATTCCGATGGTGGTCAGCAGAGTCATTTCCCCGCCTGCTTTTCACACGTCATTGCGAGCGTTCTTCGCGAAGCAATCTCCGCTGATGCCGCACGAGGGGATTGCTCACCTGCACTGCACCACACCTGCCCTGGCGGGCGGTGACAGGGAACGCAGTGCGATGCAAATGTCGACGGGAGAATGCCGTCTCGCAATGACATAAAATTGTGTAACATCATTTACTCACTCGATGAAACAGATAGATATTTCCCTTGAATTGAAAAACTTCAAACTGGCCGT
>JAJYOH010000354.1:762-6510 GCA_021796315.1 Chloroflexota bacterium | reverse complement strand
TGTCCCGCAAATAATGACGAATATGAGAAAGGGCTTCATCCAGGGACTGGGTCTCTTTTCCATTGCGAAGGTTAATAAGCCATTTTCCTTTGAGGCCGGGTTGGTTTTTATTGATTGGACGATTTACTCTTTTGCGCGGCATGAGCGCTAAATCAAATACTGAAAAGAAGTAATATCTTCCGCGAATATTATTACGGACTAAAACCCCGCTTTTAGGTGCATGAACTAAACATTTACGAACTGCCAAATCATCAAGAACGAACAAATTGGATTCCGAAGCGAACTTGGGCCAGTTTGCTAGGTTATACTTTTGGCGTTTCTCTTTGACATCCAAATGAAAAGCGGGCTGTCCAGATTTGTCGTATATGGTGAAGTCCAGTTGGCTATAGGATGACGAGCCATCGGAAAACTTGATGCCGTCTTTGGCAAAGTAATTCTTCATCTCTTGCTCAAATGAAGTATCGAATGTCATCATCGTGTCCGATATTATATTACGTGTTTCCGGAAACTTCAGTGTAATGGACTACGCATTTCTCAGCGCATTCCATCTCTCGCAATCATCCCGCTGACAGAGCAAAGCCAACTGAAAGCTGATCATCTCCCCCTCCACTCTGGTCTTCGTTTTTCAATAAACGCCTTCATGCCTTCCTTTTGATCTATGGTCGCGAACAGGTTGTAGAATTCCTGCCGCTCGGCATGGATGGCATCTGTCAGCGTGCGCTCATAAGCCTGATTGATCATCTTCTTGGCGGCGCGGATCGCAAGCGGCGCGCGCGAGGCGATCTCGTCTGCGAGTTTGAGCGCTTCATCGAAATAACGTTCAACCGGGACGACGCGATTGACGAGGCCGAACTGATACGCTTCCTGCGCCGACAGCGTGCGGTTGTTCAGGATCATTTCCATGGCAAGCGCCTTGCCCACCGCCCGCGTCAGACGCTGCGTCCCGCCCGCACCGGGAATGACTCCAATCGTGATCTCCGGCTGACCAAACTTTGCAGATTCCGAAGCGACGATCATGTCGCACGACATGGCAACTTCACATCCGCCGCCCAGCGCGTATCCCGACACCGCCGCGATGACCGGCTTGCGAATGGACAGAATTTTGCTGAAGACGGCAATGGAATCGCCGTCCATCATTTGTTGAACGGATTTATCGGCCATCTCTTTGATGTCCGCGCCCGCCGCGAAGGCCTTCCCGCTGCCGGTAAGCACCATCGCACCGATGTTGTCATCATTGTCGTAGCTTTCGAGCGCATCCATCAACTCGCGCACCAATTGATTATTGAGCGCGTTCAACGCCTGCGGACGATTGAGCGTGATCAATCCAACCCGTCCGCGTGTTTCAGTCAGGGTCATTTCGTATGGCATAGTTTTCTCCCGTCATTGCGAGGCCGAAGGCCGAAGCAATCTCCCATTTTGCTAAGGATTGCCACGTCGGGCTACGCCCTCCTCGCAACAACACTCGTAGTGATTCTACACGAGAAATAAAATTGTGCTACCATTCCGCATAACAATTCTATAAACAATAAGGAGAGTAATTTATGGCAATTCTTCTCATGCTTCATTCGCTGGTTCGCTGGGTTATCATCCTCGTGGCCGTTGTTGCCATTATCAAATTCGCGATCAGTTGGGCAGGTAATGCTTCTTTCAAGGGCATGGACCGCGGTCTCGCATCCGGCTTCAGCCGCTTGATGGATCTGCAGGTTCTGCTCGGCCTGATCTATTTCATCTGGAATGGCATTGCCGTGACGGGCTTTCCGCTTTATCGCATCGAGCACATGCTTACAATGCTCATCGCCACCGGACTTTCCCACGTGTCTGCGCGCCTCAAGAATTTGAACGATAAACTTCGCTTTCAGTATTCATTATTCGTGATCCTCGGCACGCTGGTATTGGTCTTCATCGGCATTTCATTCCTGCCTGCAAGCGCAAGATAATCCCCTCTTTTTGAATCGATCATGACGACAACTGAAACAATTATTCCAGCCGATAAACTCGACTTCAAACGCGTTTTGCCCATCATCGTCATCGTGCTCGTTGACCTGATCGGTCTCTCGATCATCATTCCGCTTCTGCCGCTCTTTGCGGCGCGCTTCGGCGCAACGCCCTTCACCATCGGCATTTTGCAGGCCACCTACCCGATGATGCAATTCGTCGGCGCGCCAATTCTTGGCCGTCTCTCTGATCGCTTCGGGCGCAAACCCATTCTCATCATCAGCCAGCTTGGAACATTGGCAGGCTTCATCTTATTGGGTTTTTCCAACACGCTCTGGCTGTTGTTCCTCTCGCGCATTATCGACGGCTTATCCGGCGCGAACTTATCCACCGCGCAGAGCGCCATTACAGACAGCACTGCCGAGAAGACTCGCACGCAGGGACTGGGACTCATCGGCGCGGCCTTCGGTGTCGGATTCATCCTCGGGCCGATCATCGCTTATATCGTGCTGGCCGCTTCGGGCGGGGACTATCGAGCGGTCGCGTTCAGCGCGGCCTTTTTCTCGCTGATGTCCATCCTGCTGACGACGTTCTGGTTCCATGAAACTCATCACGATGACGCACCTGCCATCTCGCATAAATCGCCATTCAGCTTTCAAGCCATGCGCGAAGCCCTCGGACGTCCGGCCATCGGCTTTCTTTTGCTGGTGATGTTCTTTTATCAAATTGCCTTCGGCGGGTACGAACAACTCTTTTCATTGTTCACGCTGACCCGTCTCGGTATGGACGCCACCGGCACAGCGGGCTTGTTCGCGCTGGCCGGCATATTTATTGTGATCGTTCAAGGCGGCCTCATTGGTCGTTGGTCCCGGAAAAGAGGCGACCGCTGGCTCGTCATCCTGGGAGTATCTGCATTAGCCATCGGCCTGATCGGAACATCGCTCACGCCGCGTATTCCAGTGCCGTGGTATAGCCAGGCAAAAGTGGTGGAGAGTCTGGCCGGACAAAGTTCCATCCAAGTTTCGACGCAGACCATCAAAGTGGCGTTGCCGGATGAAGCCGCGAAGGGCTGGTTTGGGATCATCTGGTTGCTGGTGGCAAGCTTCCCGGCTGCGCTGGGAGGCGGTGTTCTGCATCCGGCCATTAATAGTTTGATCACCAAGTCTTCCAGCAAAAACGAGGTTGGCGGAATGCTGGGCGTTTCAACCGCGTTCTATAGCGCGGCCAACGCCATCGCGCCTTTGTTTTACGGTTCGCTCTTTCAATGGTTCGGCGCGCCCGTGCCGTTCTTTATCGGCGGGCTAATCCTGGCCGCGCTGTGGACGATTGCACCGCGCTCGATACCAAAGCCCGCGATTGTGTGAACAGAAGACTTTATATATACTTTGAGCGGCCACAATATCTCGACAGGCTCGATAACCAATTGCGGTTCTGCGCGTTTGGAGAAATTTCAAAATCCAACCGCGAAGCCCGCACACTTGTCCTGCGTGCAAGTGCAGGGAAGTACGCCAAGAAAAAGCCTTTAACTTTGCGCTCGCCTGCCCTCGTTGAGGGTTGCGGTAAATTAAAAGCGCGGTTCATGCCCGTGTTCAATATAACTCAAGTCCACCACCAAGGATTCAACGTAAAGCCGCAGGGCCGCGGAGAAAAATAAAAAAATCTTGGTGATTTAGCGACTTTGCGTTAAGGATTTTTGAGTCACTTTATAGCCAAAGGAGAGAAAATCAAATGAATATCGTTGCGAATATCGTTATTGCCATCGTCGGCATCCTGCACATCGGCTTCCTGATCCTTGAGATGTTCCTGTGGAAGCAGCCTACCGGCCTGAAAACTTTCAACATGACCAAAGAAGTCGCCGAGTCGTCCGCCACGCTGGCCGCCAATCAGGGACTCTACAACGGCTTTCTTGCCGCGGGTCTGTTCTGGGGCCTCTTCTCCGGAATGGCATCGATCAAGATATTCTTCCTGGTCTGTATCTTGATCGCAGGCATCTACGGCGGCCTGACCGCCAAACGCTCCATCCTTTATATGCAGGCGCTTCCGGGATTGATCGGGTTGATCTTGGTTTCTCTTTCGATGTAGTTTCAGAGTCAAGCTTTCTACAGTGGGCCTGTTGCTCAAGTCAGGCTTGTAGCCTGACAGTTTTTGAAAACACAAGTTTTGGCGGGTTACAAACCCTCCCTACAAATACGTATGCAAGATGTCAAGTACAAAACCTATATCGGACACAGACAAGCGCTGAAAACTCGGAAGATTCTTCGAGAAATCAGCGTCCATCCGCGTTAATTCGTACTGGCGCTGCGTTGCCAATCCGGACATCGCACACTATAATTCAATGGATAAGAGGCGATCTGGATACTCAAAACATTACACAACCGCTGGATGACGATTCGACCACACCTCGCCGCCAATTGCCATCTGGCACAACGCTCGTCAAACGCTATAACATTCAGGAAGTGATCGGCGTAGGCGGGATGGGATCGGTGTATCGCGCCCGTGATATGCACTTCCCAAATGTTACCAAACTGGTAGCCGTCAAGGAAATGATCAACATGGCGCCCGATCCGTTGGTGCGCCGGACCATCGTCCAGAATTTTGAGCGTGAAGCCAACCTGCTGGCCACGCTCAACCATCCGGCCATCCCCCGCATTTACGATTATTTCAGCGAAGACGATCGCTCGTACCTCATACTGGAGTTCGTTCACGGCAAAGATCTGGAAGCCATCATTGGCGATACAAACGGCTTCCTGCCCGAAGAACAGGTGCTTGGGTGGGCCATCCAGTTGTGTGATGTGATCTCCTTCCTGCACAATCATAAACCTGACCCGATCATCTTCCGCGACTTGAAACCGTCGAACATCATGATCAACAGCAGTGGCGATGTAATCCTGGTGGATTTCGGCATCGCCAAGACGTTCCAGTCCGGACAAAAAGGAACGATGATCGGTACCGAAGGCTATTCCCCGCCCGAACAATATCGCGGCGAGGCCACGCCGTTAGCAGACATCTACTCCCTGGGCGCGACGCTCCACCAGGCCTTGACGCGCCGCGATCCGCGCCTCGAGCCGCCGTTCTCATTTGCCGAGCGGCCTCTGCGTAAGATCAATTCCCGCATCTCACCGGAACTTGAAGCGGTCATCAGTACCGCCTTGCAATACAATCCGTCTGAACGTTTTTCCGGGGCCGCCGAAATGAAAGAGGCCCTGATGAATGTGGCGCGCAAGACCGGCGCTCTTTCGAAGATCGCCGCTACATCCATCGCTACCGCTGGCGGCATCAAACCGATTTGGACATTCAACTGTGAAGATGAAGTGCGCGGCACGCCTTTGCTACATCAGGGCGAGCTGTATATTGGATGTTACGACAACAATTTATATGCCCTCAACGCGGCCGACGGTAAATTCCAGTGGAAATACACAGCCGATGGGGGCATCGTCTCACGGCCCGTCTTTTATGAAGGTAATGTTTACTTCGGATCGGAAGACCAGCGCCTGCATGCTGTCAATGTGCGTACGGGCAAAGTCGTGTGGACTTACTCTACCGAGGGGCGCATTCATTCATCGCCGCGCATTACAGATGGTCACATCTTCATCGGTTCGGACGATCAGGCGCTTCATGCTGTGAACCTGAACACGGGTCGCAGTATCTGGAAATTTGACGCCGACGATCAGATCCGCTCGACGCCTTTCATCGCAAACGAACTGATTTACTTCGGTTCGGAAGGCGGCGCCTTCTACGCGCTGGATTTTCGCGGCACGATGAAATGGCAGTTCCAGGCCAAACGTGCGATAACATCCTCGCCCATTGCTGCGG
>JAJYOH010000354.1:0-752 GCA_021796315.1 Chloroflexota bacterium | reverse complement strand
TTGCGTCAGTGGATGGCTCCCTCTATTGCCTCGACGCCCGCAATGGCTGGGCCATCTGGCGCTATCGTCTTGGCAAAGGCTCGGTCTCATCGCCCGCGCTTTCAGACGATTACGTTTTCGTTGGCGCGGCGGATGGCTTTATCTACTGCGTCGAAGTGCGTACCGGCAAAGAGGTTTGGCGTTTTCGCACTGAGCATCAAGTCACCTGCTCGCCTGTTGTATACAAGGATGCGGTCTATTGCGGTTCTGTGGACGGTAATTTATACTGCCTTGAATATCGCACAGGGCGTCAACGCTGGAAATTTGGAACAAAGGCCGCCATTATCGGCTCGCCTGTTGTGTTCGATGATGTTGTTTATGTTGGCTCGACCGATCATCAGGTTTATGCTTTGTTGGTCTGACTAAAGGAGTTCTGCATGGTCGATTTTTTTCGTAGACTATTTGGCGGCAGCAGGGAGGCGCCTGGTGAAGGCGCAACTACCACGCCTCTTTCAGACCAGCACATTCAATCCATTGTCAACAACCAGAACTTACAATTTGAGACACAGCAACTAATCGCCGCCATTGGTCAATCAATGGGGAAACAGCGGGAACATAACGAGGATAGCCTGGTCGCCATCACGGCCACGCTGGCCGGAGAAGCATCCAGCATCCCGTTTGGGTTATATATCGTTGCAGACGGCATGGGCGGACATCAGTTCGGCGAAGTTGCCAGCAACGCGGCCATCCGCGTTGTCTCCGGGCATATCATG
>JAJYOH010000353.1 GCA_021796315.1 Chloroflexota bacterium | reverse complement strand
TTGGTTTACGTCAGGCCAACATTTCCCAGCAATTGATGATCCTGCGGCAGTCGGGACTGGTTGAATTCCGCCGCGACGGATTGAACATGTATTATCGCGTGGTCAAGCCGGAAATATTTTCGGTGCTGGACGCGGTCAATTCAGCCAGCGGACAGTCCGTCGCGCGCATCGCTCATACTCACGCAAACGCGGATTGTCCTTGCCCGAAGTGCAACACCTTTCAAAATATTCCGCTCAAGCAAATTTCTGTTCGCGGATAAAAAACCATTTATTTACGAAGGAGTATGCAATGTCAAATATTTTGGAAACCATTATTGATAAATTCACCTTCAAGGTTGCTGTTGACCGTTTCTACAATGAAGAAGGAGTTTGGGCAAAAGAAGAAAATGGACGCGTACGCATTGGGCTTTCTGACTTTGTCCAGCAACGCAACGGTGATGTGGCGTTCGCAGAAATCAAGCCTGCCGGAACAATTCTCGCTGTGGGAGAAGAAGTGGCGGTCATTGAGACAATTAAGGTGAACATCATATACACATCGCCCGTGAATGGAAAAATTGCAGAAGTTAACCCGGCGATGAACGACGCTCCGGAGGCCATCAACCAGGACCCATACGGTGCGGGCTGGCTTGCAGTGATGGAAGTTGCCGACTGGGATGTAGACCGGTCCAAACTGCTCGACCCGCAAACTTATTTCAAGATAATGAAGGGCCGGGCTGAGGCAGAGGCGAAGAAACTATGACAGCAAAGATTCAAAAAGTCATTATTGTGCCCTGCAGTGGGATCGGCAAGACGTACGGCACTGTTAGCCGCGAAGCAGCCTACGATGTTACTGAAGACTTACGTCCTGTGCAGACGCAACTGGTGCCGCTGGCTTTGTTAGTGCTGGGCGACGAAGAATCCCGTTCCATGGTGACACAGTGCCCGGCAGTGACCATTGACGGTTGTAAACTGGGTTGCGCCGCCAAAATGGTTCAGCAAAGCGGCGGGATAGTTGCACAGGAATTTGCGGTCCTCGATGTATACCGCCGTTACAAAAACCTCAAACCTCAGGGCATCGCTGAACTCAATGAAGGTGGGCAAAAATTGGCTCGTGCGTTGGCGGAGGAAGTCACCGTTGTGGTGGATCGCCTTACTATCGAAAAACAGGGAGGCAAGAATGCCTGACCTGCCCAAGAAAAAAGTTGGAATTATCTCCTGCTCCGGGGAGGAAATCCCGGAAGGTACAGTGACCCGCCTGGCTGCCCTCAAAGTCCTGGAGCAGTTGCGCCCGGCAGAAACGGTCACCATTTGTCTGCCCCTTTTCCTCGCCGGCGGTGAGGGAGACCGAGCCTTTGCCCGCTTTTATCCAACCATCGCCATTGACGGCTGTGACAAACGCTGCGCGGCGCGCGGCACGGAAATGTATTCAGGCAAACCCGCCGCCAGTATTGTTGTTACGAAACTTGTTGCCGAACGCGGCCTGGGCCAACCGGAGGGGAAACGCCGCCCGAACGAAACTGGTCAGCAGGCGGTTGATGCAACAGCTGGGCAAGTTTCGAGACTGGTGGATGAATTGTTACAAAAGCACTGGAATCGCACTGCAGGAGCAATTGAAGAAATCGCCTCGTTCGAAGTTCAGAAACCAATCCAAGCCACTTGTTCCTGTGGTTCCGGAGTCCCGGCGCAAGAGGTAGTCATCAACGGACAAAAAATCACCTTAATCGGGCTGCCGCTCATCTTCCAGCAGTTCCGTGATTCTGGCAAACCTGCCTCGCAGACTACAACCTTGGAAATACTGGAGGCCGTGAAGATTTATAATCCAATTCCTCCTGGCGAAGATAAGGCTTATGCGGCGCTGCTGTCACATGAATATGAAATCTTTTGTGAGCAGCAAGGAGCAGTCAAATGAGCCACACAGCCACCTATAACACCACCGTCGCCTGGAAAAGCGAACATTGGGGGCACATCGTCATGAGCAACGGCCCGGAGATGGATTTCTCTGCGCCTCCTGACGCACAGGGTCACCCCGGCGTATTAACTCCAGAGGATGCCTTTGTAGCCGCAGCCAATACCTGCATTATGATGATGTTCATCTGGGCCACAGAACGTTTCAAGCTTAACCTGCTCTCTTACGATTGCCGGGCCGAGGGCACCAAACTTATCGAACTAGACCGCACCGAGACTTTCACCCACCTCCGGTTCTGGCCGGTCATCCGGATTGCAGCGGGGGACGGAGATCCCAAAGCCGTTGAAGCCCGTGCCAAACGCGCCTTGCAGTCCGCCCAAAAATACAGCCTGGTAGCGAACTCGGTGAAATCTGAGATCATTATTGAGCCGCAGATTGAGGTGGTCGCCGGAAAGGACACATGATGAAAACCGATTACGTAGAAATGCACAAATCCCTCGAAGAGCGCCTTGCCCAACTTGGGAGTGAGATGTCTGGTCCAATGGTCGGTTTTGCCCGGCTGCATAAGAAAGCCCTTGAGGAGGGTGCGCTCAGCAGTAAAGCAAAAGAGATGATGGCGCTGGCCATCAGTATTGTTGTTGGCTGTGATGGTTGTATTGCCTATCATGTTCACGATGCCGTCGCGGCTGGCGCTGCCCGCCAGGAATTACTGGAAACGATTGGTGTGGGAATCTTGATGGGCGGGGGCCCGGGCTCAATTTACGCCGCGCATGCTCTGGATGCTGTTGAGCAATTTTTGCCCGTAGAAGAAAAACAATCCTGATATTTAATACTCATCAATTTTAGCAACGGATAGAATCTGAAACTTCAATCACACAGGAAAAGGAGCCAATTTATGTTAACCATGAAAGTTCTTGGACGGGGTTGCGCTCTTCATTACGCTTGCAAGGTTGATTTGCGGCGCATGAGTGGACGGCATAAGCATTGGCTTGATTGTGATGCACCTGTTGACGTTTCTCGGTTTGCTTTCGGCTGGGCGTTGGTGGATGGGCCAGAGGCAATCCAGCTTCATCCATCAGACTGAATCTGTTCGTTAGTCGTTCTGTACTCGTTTTGCTTGCGAAGGAGATCGCCATGAAAAAGATCGAGGTTCTTGGAACGGGATGCTACAAATGCATCCAATTGGAAACTCTGCTCCATGAGATTCTCGGCGAGTTAGGCCATGCAGAGATAAAGGTCGAACGCATCGCCGACGAACGTTACATCCGCAAGTTTATGCCTGTTGAAGAAATCCCAGGATTGGTGATTGACGGGCGTCTTGTCAGCAATAACGTTGTGCCATCCAAAGAAGAATTGCGCGGCTGGCTTTCATCCAGTTAATTCACATCAAGGATGTCTACTATGCTTACGATCAAAGTGCTTGGACCGGGTTGTGAAAATTGCAAAAAGCTCGAGGCGCTCGCTCATCAAGCAGCGGAGAGCATGGGCTTGCAGGCCGAGTTCATCAAAGTTACGGATCACGCCGAGATGATGCAATTTAACATCATGTCCACGCCGGGACTCGTGGTGAACGAAAAACTGGTCAGCGCCGGACGCATTCCGAGCGTGGCAGAAATTACGACCTGGCTGGCCGATGCAGAAACAGGGAAACAAAAATGATCACGCCTCAATCCGCCCCAATCATGTTACCCGTTTCACAACGTTTATCTTTCCTCGACCGCTTCCTGACGCTGTGGATCTTCCTTGCCATGGCGCTCGGTGTTGGCCTGGGATTCCTGCTGCCCGATCTCGTGAAATCCTTCAACGAATCATTTTCGGTCGGCACAACCAACATTCCGATTGCGATTGGCTTGATCCTGATGATGTACCCGCCTCTGGCAAAGGTGAAATACGAAGAATTAGGCGATGTATTCCACAACTGGAAAATACTCGGACTATCGCTTCTGCAAAACTGGATCATCGGCCCAGCGCTGATGTTTCTGCTGGCGATTATTTTCCTGCGCGACAAGCCTGAATACATGACGGGACTGATACTGATCGGACTGGCGCGCTGCATCGCCATGGTCATTGTGTGGAATGAATTGGCGCACGGCGACACCGAATACGCAGCTGGCTTGGTGGCTTTCAACAGCGTCTTTCAGGTTTTATTTTACAGCGTCTATGCCTATGTGTTCATCACCATCCTGCCCACATGGTTCGGTATGAAAGGCGCGTTGGTACAAATCACCATCGGCGAGATTGCTCAAAGCGTATTTATCTATCTGGGCATCCCCTTCCTTGCAGGCTTCTTCACGCGTTTGATCCTGGCAAGAATAAAAAGCAAAGCGTGGTATCACACGCAATTCGTTCCAAAGATCAGCCCGCTGACTCTGGTGGCTTTGCTCTTCACAATTATTGTGATGTTCAGTTTGAAAGGCGAATACATCGTCCAGCTTCCGCTCGACGTGGTGCGAATTGCCATCCCGCTTCTGATCTATTTTGTGTTCATGTTCCTCGTCAGCTTTTTCATGGGCAAAGCCCTCGGCGCGGACTATTCCAAAACGGCCACCCTTTCGTTCACGGCGGCCAGTAATAACTTCGAGCTGGCCATTGCGGTGGCAGTGGCAGTCTTCGGTATTTCTTCGGGGCAGGCCTTTGCGGCAGTGATCGGTCCGCTGGTGGAAGTGCCGGTGATGATCGGCCTGGTCAACGTGGCTTTCTGGCTGCAGAGAAAAATATATAATTGACCTGGCCAAAAAACTCCCGATGACCGGGGGTTTTTTGACATTTACCCTGCTCTCCATCTCCCATACGGTATAATTCAGTCCATGCAAACTACAATTATTGGTGTTCGTTTTACCAGGATCGGCAAAGTCTATCACTTCGACTCTTCCGCCGTGCCCGATGTGGGCGTCGGCGAGCACGTCATCGTGGACACGGTGCGCGGCAAGCATCTCGGCGAGGTCATTCAAAAGATCGCCGAACCGCCGTCCGCACCCGAAGGCGGCTGGAAGTCTGTGGAACGACGCGCCACCCCGCGCGATCTCCTGCTCCAGCAGTCCTGGCAGTCCAAACAGACCGAAGCCATGATTAACTGTCGCGCGCGCGTATCCGAACTCAAGCTCGATGGTCTGAAAATTATCGCCGCTGAATATAACTATGACGGCGCGCGGCTGGCCTTCCTGTACAGTACTGAGAGCGAAGAAAAGGTCGATCTCAAATCGCTGAAAAAAGATATGCAGTCCATCTATCCCAACACACAAATTGAGATGCGGCAGATCGGCCCGCGCGACGTTGCCAAATTACTGGGCGGCTTGGGCGCCTGCGGACTTGAAAACCGTTGTTGTTCCCAATTTCTGACCGATTTCAGTCCCATCTCGATCAAGATGGCAAAGGAGCAGGGTATCTCGCTCACCCCCACCGAGATTACCGGCATGTGCGGACGCCTGCGCTGTTGCCTCATCTACGAATACGAGCAATATGTCGAAGCCCGCAAACAATTGCCCAAGCGCAACAAGCGCGTGATCACGCCGCAGGGCGAAGGCAAGGTTGTTGATATCATGCCTATGAGCAATCAGGTCACGGTACAGATCGACGGCGAAGAAGGCAAACACATTTGGGCCACTTTCGACCGCGAAGAACTCCAACCCTGGGATGAACTTGAAGCCCTGCGGCGCAAGTCTGCCGCGCCTTGTGATCGTCACGAAGGCGGCGGATGCACTTGTGGTAAAAGCCGTGCATCGTAATTCGTTATTCAGGCATCGTGCATCGTTACCGATTTCCAATTCCCAACTCCCGAAAAACTATGACCCTTCAACCCGAAAACTGGCAAGACAAGCAAAACATTCTGGTCGTCCTGGCTCACCCGGACGACCCTGAATTTTTTTGCGGAGCCACGCTCGCACGTTGGGCGCGTGCCGGACACAGCCTCACCTATCAACTTTTGACTTGCGGCGATAAAGGTTTTAATCCCACCACTTCGCCGGATATGACAACCGACGCGCTGTGCGCCATTCGACATGTGGAACAGGCCAGTGCCGCCAAAGTTATCGGCGCACAAGCCGTTCACTTTCTGGACCGTCCGGACGGCTACCTCGTCCCAGACCTTGATCTGCGCCGGGAAATGGTGCGCGTGATCCGCAAATTCAAGCCGGACATCCTTGTCGCTTGCGACCCGCAAAATTTATTCGCCACCTACGGACTCAATCATCCCGATCACCGCGCCGCCGGCCAAGCGGTGCTCGACGCGGCTTTCCCCGCCGCCAGCAACCCAACCTTCTTCCCCGAACTGATTGCCGAAGGGTATCCGCCACACGCGCTCAAAGAAATCTGGGTCACACTGACGAACCTGCCCAACGTCACCATTGACGTGACCGATACTTGGGACATCAAGATCAAAGCCATCCTTGAACACAAGACTCAAGTACAGGATTCAAAAGAATTGGTGAAGCGATTCAAGAGCCGCCGCGCCGAAGATTCGACCGAAGAAAATCCGCGCTACGAAGAAAAATTCCGCGTGATCAAATACAATTAGAAAGTAGTAGGTCACGCTTAAAGCGTGACCTACGCATACCAAATGAACATCATTAACGTTGGTTATCATTCCACAAACTACTACGCTCTCGAAATAAAAAACGGAAAGCTGCTGGTTGATTGCGGCTG
>JAJYOH010000352.1 GCA_021796315.1 Chloroflexota bacterium | reverse complement strand
AATGGTTTACCTGGTCTCGGCCCTTGTGCTTGGTTTGTGGTTGATCTATGGCGCCTGGCGCGTCTGGACAGTGCCCGGCAACAAAGTAGCCTGGACCATGTATCGCTGGACAAGCATGTATCTGGCGTTTATATTTTTGGCATTGATGATTGACGCGGTTGTGTAGTTCAGCATGACTTTTATTGGCGCTTGCTGGCAAGGGCAAGCGCATTTTTTATTCTCTTTATTTGGTAAAATCCATACACCATGTCGGGTCGGTTACAACGCCTCCCTGCCATTAGCTTGGCCGTAGTTCTATTATTCACTGTGCTTGCTGCCCTATCTTGGGTTAACTATGGTTATGCCCAGGAACATCCCGGCGGAGTAGACTTTATGACGCACTGGGTGGCGGCACGAGCCGTTTTGCGAGGTGTTTCTCCGTATAGCCCCGAAGCAGCAACTGAAGTGCAGATGCTCTTTTATGGTCATCCAGCCTCTCCGGGCGATAATGAATTCCTGGTCGTTTATCCGATTTATTACATCCTCATGTACCTGCCGTTTGGGTTGATCGCAGATTACATCCTGGCTCGTACTGCATGGTTGACGGTTGCTGAAATCCTGTTGGTGGTCATTGCTCTCTTATCTGCCCAGGCAGTTGATTGGAAACTCAGTCCCAGGTTCATGCCGTTATATCTGGTCTTTTCGTTATTCTGGTATCAGGGCTTGCGCGCCGTGATCAATGGAAATATCGTTGTGTTTGTGACTTTCTGGCTGGTGGTGGCATTGGCCGCGTTGCAAAACCGTAGAGATATGTTCGCTGGCGTGGCGTTAGTCATAGCAACGGCCAAACCGAACCTGGCGCTTCTGCCTGTCTTGTGGGTGGGTATATGGGCCGTATATACGCGTCGCTGGAATGTGTTGAAGGGTTTTCTTGGCAGTCTGATCCTTTTCGTGCTCGTGGGTACGGCAGTCTTTCCTCAGTGGCTGATCCAACTCCCGCAGTTAATGATGCGTTATCCATCATATAATCCACCGACTAGTCCTGCTATGGTGCTTAATTTGTGGCTGCCGGGGATCGGACTTGGGTTAGGTTTTGCTCTTGCCTTATAGCCGCCAGTATCTTGTTGTGGGCATGGTGGCGTTTTCGACTAAGCGATTATCCGGTTTTTCTATGGGTCTATTGCCTGACCCTGGTAATCAGCCAATGGATTGGGATTACTACCGACCCGGGAAATTTTCTAATCCTGTTTCTACCCCTGGCTTTGATTCTGGCCAGACTGCAGCATTCTGCCGGAATTCATTGGGTGATAGTAGCACTAGTCACCCTATTTATTGGATTGTGGGCGCTGTTTCTGGTCACATACACGATAGATGCAGCCGGGCAATCCATGCAAAGCCCATTGCTCTTCTTTCCCCTGCCAATGCTGTTGTTAGCTGGTTTGTTTTTCTTTGGACGAGAGCAGATAAAATCTGGCTTTTAGGACAAACGTAAAGCATGAATACTGCGAATAAACGCTGGGCCGATTTTGTTCTGTTCTTTTCGATTTTGTTTGGTGCGTTGGTTCGCTTTGCTCCAACACTCATGGCTGGTTCGCCGATTAATGACGGCGGCATGTTCTACGTCATGATCGAAGACCTAAAGGCCAATCATTTTTTGCTTCCGGCTTTTACTTCCTACAATCATCTCAACATTCCGTTTGCATATCCGCCACTTTCGTTTTACATCGGCGGATTTATTTCATTGCTTGGAATTTCAACGCTCAACATTATTCGATGGCTCCCGCCATTGATCTCGACCCTTGCAATCCCCGCCTTTTACTGGATGGCAAATCTGATACTTAATTCCCGGACGAAGGCCTCGCTCGCGACTGTGGCGTATGCGTTGATGCCGCGTTCGTTTTCATGGTATGTGATGGGCGGCGGTCTCAGCCGGACCTTTGGTGTGCTCTTTCTTCTGATGGCTTGCGCCTCGGCTTGGAGTTTGTTCACCAGACCCTCGTCGAAATATCTTTTTCTGACCATTTTGTTTGGCGCGGGTGCGGTGCTGAGTCACCCCGAAACCGGACTCCATACCGCGGCAGCTTGCGCGCTGATCTGGCTTTTTAAAGGGCGAACCGCACGTGGTCCACGCGACGCGGCTTTTGTCGCACTGGGTGTTTTGTTGCTAACGAGTCCATGGTGGGGAACGGTCATTGCTCAGCATGGCTTTGCATCATTTCGGTCCGCGCTCAGCACGGGTGGACACAGCGCTCTTTTCTGGCTGCCATTGCTTACGTTTGATTTTGCTGAAGAGCGTTTTGTGACGTTGCTGACTGTTCTTGGATTGATCGGTTTAGCAGTTCAGGCAATTCGTCGTGATTGGTTTTTACCTGTCTGGATTTTTATTCCTTTTGTGGTTGAGCCGCGCAGTGCGGTGGCTATTGCTGCCTTCCCGCTGGCGATGCTGGCCGGAGTCGGGCTATCAGACTTTGTGATTCCAAATATCGCCGCGCTCGCCTCAAGGCCCAGAAATGAGGCGCAAGAATGGGTCGTTTATATGTCGCAGAGCAGTGCAGTGCGAGTCGTTGTAGGATACGTTTTGTTCTCGGCTTTGGTCGGCGCATTTGTCTACGATATCAGCCTTTCCAATTACGTTGTCCCTGTAGATAGCCAAACTGCGATGAAGTGGGTGAAAGACAATGCGCCTCCTAACAGTCACTTTCTTGTTTTGACCGGCAGGTCTGATCCGTTTTCCGACCCGTCTGCCGAATGGTTTCCTGCATTCGCTGACAGAACCAGTCAGAACACTCTGCAAGGTAAAGAATGGTTATTGGGAAAAGGCTTTATCCCTTTTCGTGATGATATTGAGAATCTTCAAAATTGCCTAAACTCAACCCCTGCTTGTCTTGATAATTGGGCTTTGAAAAACAACCTTGATTTTAATTTTATCTTTATTGAAAAAACTAAACAGACTCCCGCTTTGCTATCGGCTCAATTGCGTTTGGATTCAAATTACGCACTTGTTTTTGAAAATGGCGGGGCGGCCATTTTTGAGCGGAAGTGAATGCTGGGGTAATTTATTTCATCTTGTAAATTTGGATAGAGTCGTTTTGGAATACCAGCTCAAGATTGGCGCTGGGATGAAAATTTGGTGCGATGTTCCGTTCGTATGGGCCATAGACAACCCACTGAACCGGGTATTGAGCGAGCCAATCGGGTGGTAAATTCCCCAAATAAAATTGTTTTACCTCGTCTGTTTTCGCATCGTAATTAAGTGTTTCCATCTCGTGACCAATGAATACACGTCGGCCAGTAACTTGTGCCACGAATTCACCAGTGCGTTCGGCTCCCAAGACAAAGTCATCGGGTTGAGTGTTGGTTGAGATCCAGCTCAGGGCGGCAGTTAACTTGCGCGGATAGAAATATTTTTCTGGACGGCTTTGGATATAGAGCGAAAATTCCGGCACGAGAGCAAAGGTTGTAATCGATGTTAAGAGCACAACCGTCAAGGCCAAACCGGAGACTCGACGCGCCAGCCAGACATTCTTTTGTGGGATGAACTCAAGAATATCTGACAGCCCGGTTATTGCAAGCAGGCTTAGTGGGATTGTGATGCCGAGCAGGAACCTTCTTTGGATCCCAAATGGGGCATACGCCAATATGAACGCAATAGTCACCCAGGCGAGTGATGCAAGCAGGACGGTGTTTCGTTCGCGTATCGCTGCAATTGTTCCAACAATAGCCAGCGGCCAGAAAAAACCAAAACCCCATACATAATAAATTGGCGGCGGGGATAACGTCAGATTCTGGGCTGTGAATTGACTCCAGACTGGGTCCTTGCTCAATAATAAAAAATTGTAAATCAATAATGGGATCTGCGCGGCAGCGATCAAAGCGAGCGCAATAAATTCATTGATATTTACCTTTCGTTGTTTTACCCACTGCAAAAACGCCGCTGTTGCGATGGATACATCTATCACGACGAAAGCAATTGGGTTGACGAATTGTATCAATGCGGCTGCAAGAATGATGCCGAGAATTCTGAACCAGTTGCCAGCTTGCAGGAAATCCAGAAAAAGGACGAAAGCCAGACACATCAAAGTCAAGGTGAAGGCAAAGTGTGGGAAGAGTGAAAGGCTGAATAGAACATAAGCGTCGATCAGCCACAGGTCCACCGGTGCGACAAGGCTCGGCACCATATTAAAGGCTATTTGCAGCCATCCTAATCCGGCTCCAAAAACCGCCAGAAAAAATGCCAGCCACTGCCAGCGCGTTTCGTTGAAAGTCCGTTTGATCAGGAGATAGATCGAAAATAAAGCCGTATATCCGAAAACCCATCGCGCAATTTGAAAGACAATTGCCGGGTCGATACCAAACGGGCGATTCAGTTCGCCGAGAACGATATAGAACAAGCGGATGTAGGCCGTTGTATGTGACTCGGTTGTGAAGCGCAGGTTATAGCCCCATGCCCCCTCCATTCCGGTTCTCAACATGGCAATGTGGACGGCATAGTCAGGAGCATCGAAGTAGGTGCCCGCGAAAACTGACTTATCGTTTTGCGCTGCGTATCCGGCCCAGTTGGGGATGGAGCTCCACACAAGGATCAGAGTCGAAACGATAGCGAAGAGAAAAACTTCTTTGCGAGAAAGATTCATCACTGACTTACCTGTCGCTTTTTTGAAAAAGACAAACTCGCAAATCGTCCCAATTTTGGACCTCAACTTGCGAGTAATGCTGCATTAACCATGCAAGCTGTGGGTGCATTGGGTAACCCGCCTGAATATATTCCTGATTCGACTCATCGAAGATAATGAACCAGACACGGTCGTATTTCCGGCGGCTGACTCGATATCCGGCTTAGCCTCCAGGCCGAGAACTTTTTGCGTCGCCGGAGCGAGTGTGTCTACGTTGCTTCCGGGCGGATCACTCACATAGGTTTGCGCCAGATTGCGATCATAATAGACGGATGGCATCATGGATAATTTGCTGGAATGGATAATAATATCGCCTGGTTGTTGTCTTGTTTGCAGATCGGTAGTCACGGCTTGGTAGGGACCGTAAGGGAATCCAACATAAGTGGTGTGCACGTAGATTCCCATTCCAAAACCTATCAGAAGCAAAACCAATGTGATTAACTGGATTGGCCGCGGAAGTTTTGTTCTGGTCAAGGCCCAGGCTAGCCAGATGAATAAAATTGCCCCTGATGGCAATAAGGCTCTTTCAAGATAAATGGGTTTCCATTGCGAGAATAAGAATAGCAGAATTGGCGGAGCAAAAGTCAGGTAGAGTGCCCAGAGTCCCGATCGAGAATCCGTCTCCTGCTGTCGTGCGACGCGGATTGTCTGCCACAAGGCAATCACAACTGTAAACAACGCGATAAATAATCCCACAACGAGCCAGGCGTCCGGTAAAGGCAAATTGGTAACAAAGTAAAGTAATAATGTGAAGAGACGGTATAAGCCGGGTCTGGCGATCCAATAAGCCTGATCTACTTTTGCAAATTGGGCAGGGAGATGAATCAGCCACGGCAGGTAAAGCAATATCGCTAGAAATCCTGCAAAAGTGACTGCCTTTAAATTCCGCCAATCTCTTGTAATCAAAGGCCATAATGCCAGAGCGATCAAGTAGAACGCGGCCAGATTGTGAGTGTATTGAGCCAGTGCAGCAAAGATGGCGAAGCCTATCCACCAAAACCAATGTCTTGACCGCGCGGCGCGCCAATAAGCATATGTTGCCAATGTCAGCCAAAAGGCCAGAAATACATACATTCGAATTTCTTGTGAATAGTGAACTTGAAATGGCGATAGTGCCATGAAAAGCCCGGCGACTTGTGCGGTTTTAACATCGAATAATTCGCGCGCTAAAAGATAGACCGCGCAAACTGCGCCCAACCCGGCCGCGATGGAAAGTATCCGCACAGCAACGAGTGACTCGCCGAAAACTTTCATCCACAGCCAAAGCATTGTGTAATAAGCCAGTGGATGTTCCTCTGCCGCTGCACCCGCCGCTGGCAGTGTCCCGGCCATCATCGCTGCGGGACCTTTCTCCGAAAACAAGATCGAGAAGGACTCGTCGTACCAGATGGGTCGTGAAATAATTCCGAATAATCGGACGACTAGTGCAAGCAGAAGCACACCAAGGAAAACTGCTTTTTGATCATTCAATAATCTTTGGGGAAAGTTGGTGTTGGTTGAATTCATTGTCGGCTTTGTAACATTGGCTATGTTTTATTTTTTGACGAAAATAACTGCGACGTTATCCTCGTAAGCCAGTTTCCAATCCGCGCTTTGACTTGCGGCTTGCGCCAGTCCCGCTTCGCGCGGGACGATGATCCGGGTCACATTATATTGACTTAATATGGTCTCCCAATTGGGGTCGCCATTTAATATCTCCTCGCTCTGACGGGTCAATGCCTCGCCGTAGAAATCGCTCTGGCTGTCGATAAACACTCGTTGCTCCGGCCACAACCGATAAAGTAAATACCCGCCCCAATTGAAATCGTTAAATGTGTTGCCGCTTGACGAATGCGTCTCCATCCAATCCGCGGCCCGGACTGGATATTCCTGTGCGCT
>JAJYOH010000351.1 GCA_021796315.1 Chloroflexota bacterium | reverse complement strand
CCGGGTCATGTTGGGCGACAAAAAGAATCAAGCCGCGATAAAAGCGATTCGAATCGCTGTTATTTTATTATCGGCGAAGCATATAACGCGGGGAAAACGGTTGAAAGTTTGATGCAGAGATATATGGTCACAAAGACGACGATTCTCGATCATCTGACGCGATACGTTTTAGCGGGGAATCCCTTGTGCCACGACCAGGATTTGGACACATTGACCACCGCATCGGCGGAACAAAAACAATCTGCATTTGCCGCATTCGATGAACTCGGCATAAATTTTCTCAAGCCCGTTTATGACAAGTTGAATGGCGTTTTGAATTACGATGATTTGAAAATCCTGCGGATGTTGTATTTGATTTCCAAATAGGAGCGCGCCAATGACCATTCATCCCTCTGCCTGGTTTTGGGGATGATGAAGAGACTGACAAAAATGATGTGCAAACGGACACTTACTGACTCGACTTTTGCACCTTAAGAATTGAATAGCCAAAGATTGAATCAGGGAGTACTTTCAGGCGAGTTCTGGTTGCCTGAGGCAACAGGACATCAAGCTGCGACAGGTGATGCAGCGGGCAAACGCAAATGCTTGCACGGATTAGGTCAAGCGGCACAGACTGCATGCAATAAAGGTGTCATGAGCGTACGCAGGGTCTGTCCGTGAGCCAGCCCAGAGGCAATGAAGAGTGCGAGGCTCCAGAGACTCTGAGCTTGAGTGGTACGACGCCAGAAAGCGGGGCTGCCCTCAAGGTCGAGCTTGAGTTGCTGTTGAAGTTTTGCGGAGAGGGCCGGGTCATGTTGGGCGGCACGCAATAAGCTATAGACTGTCGCGACCAAGGCGATGTGTCGTTCGATCGCTCGGAAATCGCGCAGCTGATATTGGTCCAACCCTTCGGCCTTGCCTTCTTCATGATAGACTTCCACCGGCCAGCGATGGTTCGGAAAGCGAAACCACTTTGGCGTCGAATGCGAGAAATACCAGGAGCTTGCCACAGCAAGCGATTGCACAAGTAGAAGACGGGGGTGTCAGAGAGATCCGCTTCACGATAATTGATGACCAAGCGGCATCGGCCGAAGTTGTGAATGCGGTGGGTATGGCAGTAGCTGTAGTAGTGCTCGCGAGTTCCCTTGTATCCAAAGCCGATCTTCTCGAACAGGCCTACCTTGCTCTTTTGAACTGCGCTAAGATGTTGCTGTTTGAGCCGCTCGGCAAATTGATCCACGCGCAGCTGGCCCTGTTGTAAAACGACTTGGTCTTCCGCAGACAAGGTGCCAACGTAGGGCAATCCTAATTCTTGATCCAGGAAATGACAGAAGTCCGGCTGGGTGTACCAATTGTCGAAAGCCACTGGCAGTTTGAGATCAGGATGAGCTTGCACCCATTCGCGTAAGAGCTGCTCGGCGATTTTCAATTTGCTGTCGTAGAGTTTCGCGACTTCCGGCTGCTTCTGTTTCCGCCGCCACAGGCTGATCAGATATTGCCGCCATTTGTCCGGAGCGGTTTGCTTGAGACCCAGTTTACTCTCGCGCACGCGGATCCCGGCTTCGCGCAAGCCCTGCTCCAAGCGTCCCAGATCCGCAGGCTTCCACAACTGAAAGCGCAGCGGATAATCGGTTTCATCATCGCTATAGTGCAGCGTGACCAAATCATGTGCCCAGGTAAATCCTTTCTGCACTGGATCGTACAGATAAGCAATTTCGTCAAAATGCTCACCATAGTGGCTCAGCAAGGTGTCATCCACGCTCAACACCCCTTTACGTTTTATTTGTGTTTCCGGCAGGCTTTCCAAAACATTCAGCCGCACCCGATTCAGCTCCTCCAGCGAAAACAGACTCTCCGTCAGTAGTCGATTCAAACTGCTTTGATTGCGACTTTCGTTCACAAACCAGCGATTGATCCCTTCCACCGTTTTGTTCTCCGATACAATCAAACCACTGACGTAGCGCTCAAACTCAATGAACGCTTCCACAGAGAAAACGTCTCGAAAGAACCGGGCGTAGTGCTGTACCAATTCAGGAAACTCGACCAGCGGAAACATGCCTCACCTCCAGCAGATAGTCCTCCCCAAAATTGTACAGCTTTTGGCTATTCAGTTTTTAAGGTGCTGCAAAAGTCGAGTTACTGATTTTTGAAAATTGTATGTTTCAAAATCTCCCATTTTTACGGCCATTTTCAGCCAAAAATTGAGACATTAGTTTTCAATATTCAGTATGCTTGAACGAATATGATTGCTGCGCGGTATATATCTAGCATACGGTTACAAGTTTCGCCCTGCAGTCGTAAACTAATCGCAAACCAACTTTTGAAACAAAAACAGACGGAAAACATTTTTCCGTCTGTTTTTGTTTCAAGTGCTGTAGCATCTATTGTATGCTATAGATTATTTTCTTGGAGTATTTAGCAGTGAGAACGCGAGCCATATTCCAGTGGCAATAATCGGGATAAGGAGCGCAAAGATCAACCAACTGGGCAACCTGCCGGGAGTGGTAAGCTGAAGCAACATTGGCAAACCGATCACGAAAGCGGCGACTAGCAGGCTGAGTGCCAAACGTGTCACTAGGCGATCAACCTTACCCAGAATACGATCAATATCCTTGATCTCTATGCGAAATGGGTCGTTCTTTTCCATGTGCTCTAACATTCGATTGCCGACGCGAGGAAGACGGTGAAGCATCTCCGCCCAACTGGCGCCATCCATCAAAACAGTTCGTGCCCAATCTCCGTGAGGGAGGAACAGTCTTTTCATCAGGCGTCGGATGTAAGGCGCGGCCCCGCTGAAGACATCAAAGTCTGGATCCAGTTGCAAGCCGATACCTTCCAGCATGACGATCGTCTGCCCCACCAACCACCAAGTCGCGGGCAGCCGCAAATGATGTCTAAAAGTAATGGCTGTGATCTCATCAATCAATTCTTTTGCGCGTACGGATTTGATAGGCATACCACGATATTTATTTAGGAAACGGCCAAGATCGTATGCCAGTCTGTTCCGGTCTACATCCTCCCTCACGGCCTCCAAGCGCACCAACTGTTCGATCATTCCATCCACATCCATGTCAATCGCGACAATAAAAAGCCGGATCAGATCCATCCGATCCTTGTCACGCAAATAACCCACCTTGCCAAAGTCCACAAGTCCGATCACTTCACCAGGAAGGATGAGGTAATTTCCGGCGTGAGGGTCAGCGTGGAAGAAGCCATCTTCAAACACTTGCTTGACCGTCGTGCTAACACTGTTCAACGCGATCTTATGACGATCATAACCGGCAGCATCCAGCGCTGGAATGTCACTAATCTTTATACCGTAAATACGTTCCATCACCAAAACTTGACGGGTGGTTAATTCCCAATATACCTTGGGAATATAGAGGAGTTTGGATTCGTTGCCAAAGCTCTCCCGTAGTCTGTCTGCATTGCGGCCCTCACGTTGGAAATCCAGCTCATTACGCAGGGTGAAACTGAAGTCATCTGCAATGCCCGTAAAATCATAGACCTTTCCCAGCGACGAGGCTTGCGCGCTTGCCGCCAGCGAGGACATGATATCAAGGTCGGTATCAATCACGGCAGCAATGTTCGGGCGTTGGACTTTGATAACCACATCCTGCCCATCCGGAAGAACAGCAGCATGGACTTGTGACAATGATGCGGATGCGATAGGCCGCGGGTCAATGGATGCGAACGCCGTTTCTGGTTCCCGTCCAAGTTCATGGGTCAGAAGCGTATGAATCACATCCCAGGGTTCAGGGGAGACCGAGTCCACCAGTTTGCCCAGTTCGGTAATGAAGGGAAGAGGCAACAAGTCGGCACGGGTGGAGAGGATCTGCCCGAACTTTACAAAGGTGGGACCCGCTTCCTCCAGCGCCAGCCGGAAATGAATTGCCAGATTATCGAGCTGAGACGGCACGCTTTTTTGAGACGA
Source organism: Chloroflexota bacterium (assembly GCA_021796315.1). Next base: position 2,619 of record JAJYOH010000351.1, on the reverse strand, counting down.
GCGCCATGGAATCCGTGGCCATGAGCGCGGACCGGGTTCCAGTCGGTTAAATAGAAACCCAAAGCCGTGCCGGATAAAAATGGCAATGACTTCACTATAGCGATGAAGATGGCGAATGGAACGCCCGGAATTGAACATTACATCCATTTCGGTACCGATAATACAACTTGAGCCGAGGTTTGAGACTCAAGAACCGGTCAACCTAATCCCGTTTTTCAAGTAGCTTTTGGATATCTTCTTTGGTGGCTAATCCCATTTCGTCCAAAACTTTTTTCAACTCATCCCGAATCAACTTGCGTAAGGCTTGACGTTCCTCCTCGCCGCGGTCGGAGAGTTGGTCAACCCACTGTTTCACTTCGCTCCTTTGAACTTCACCTTCCTGGCTGAGTTCGTCAATGAACTTTTGGGCTTTTTCATGGGTCATGGAGAGTAACCCAATCCCCGCGAGGAAACTCTTTTCAAGCAGTGTCGTCATTTTGACTCCTTTCAAAACATCAAGTGAAATTTCTGCAATATTTTACAAATTGTACCGTGTCAGTGGATGGAAGACAACGACACAAAATACATGGTAGATTCTAATCGTATTTGAAGGATTATCTGCCCTGCGAGGTGTACATCTGGTGCATAGCTATAAATCCGCCCGGCCGCTCTCTCATCGAATTAGTTCTCATGTTCAATTGCAGAATAAAAAATGCCATTTCCAAAAAGAGGAACAGCATTTTGATTTCTTTGAATTGATCGTATTCCACACGAGGATTCGCCTCAACAAATCCTCGGCAACATTTCTCCTGCCAACATATCCACCACACGCTGACTTCCGATGGTAGTCTTCATTAAGATGCGCCCACGCGGTTCCGCAGTCACTTCGCCGATGATGGTCGCTTCCTCGCCATAACGCGTTTGTTGCATGGCTTTCAGCACCACATTTGCATCTTCACGCGCAACCATCGCAATCAACTTGCCTTCATTAGCAACATAAAGCGGATCGAATCCCAACATCTCGCACGCCGCGTTGACTTCGGGATGAACGGGAATTGTTGATTCGTTTAAAACGATTCCAACGTTCGATTGAGACGCGATTTCGTTCAACGTCGTCGCCAATCCGCCGCGGGTCGGATCGCGCAGAACATGGACATTCGGGCTGGCATCCAGCATTGCATCAATCAAATGATTCAGCGGTGCGACATCGCTTTGAATACTTGACTCGAATCCCAGTTCTCCGCGCGCGCCGAGTACCGCGATGCCATGATCGCCAATCGTGCCGGACAAAATCAGGATATCGCCCGCTTTGGCATTCGCACCGCCGACTTTTATACCCGATCTTACTAAACCAACTCCCGCGGTCGTGATGTAAAGTCCATCTGCTTTACCTTTTTGCACAACTTTCGTATCGCCCGCCACAATTTGCACGTTTGCTTCTTCCGCTGCGGATTTCATTGAAGCGATGACGCGCTGAAGCGTTTCCATGGACAAGCCTTCCTCGAGGATAAAACCTGCTGTCAAATACAAAGGCTTTGCACCCAGCATTGCCACATCATTGACTGTTCCGCAAACAGCCAAACGACCAATATCACCACCGGGAAAGAACAACGGCCACACCACATGTGCGTCGATGCTGATTGAAAGTTGCACACCAGTTTTTGGTTCTAAGGCTGCCGCATCATCGCCCGCGCACAAAGCCGAATTATCAAAAGCTGGTAAGAATGCTTTTTGGATAAGTTGGTGAGTCATTCTTCCGCCAGCGCCATGCCCCATCACGATCTGTTCATTGTGCGGCAATGACGGCGCGCAGACTGCACCTTTGATGTTTACAGTTTCATCGCTCATATTAAGCAACCTGATCCTTCATCTCAACTCGACCATACTTGTAATATGCCGCGCACGCGCCCTCGGACGAAACCATTGTCGCACCGAGCGGATGTTCGGGCGTGCAAACCGATCCAAACGCGGAACATTGATGCGGCTTCTTCAATCCTTGCAGGATTTGCCCCGCGATACACAACGGCGACTCGTCCGCCGTGATCGTTTCAACATTGAATCTTTTTTCGGCGTTGAACTCATCGAATTCAGGACGCAGGCACCAGCCGCTCATCGGGATCGTCCCGATGCCGCGCCACTTGCGGTCACATTCCTCGAACACTTTGTTGATCGAGGCCTGCGCCGGTTGATTGCCATCGAAAGTCACCGTGCGCGAATAAGCATTGCCGACTTCCATTTTGCCTGCTTCGAGCAATTGGACCGTCTGTAAGATTCCCTGCACAATGTCGAGCGGCTCGAAACCGGTCACAACCATGGGCACATTGAACTTTTTTGCGAGCGATGGATATTCCCAATAACCCATCACGGCGCATACGTGGCCCGCCAGTAAAAATCCCTGCACGCGATTGGACGGCGAAGAAAGAATCGCATGGATCGCAGGCGGCACGCGCACATGCGAAACCAAAATGGAATAATTTTTGAGTCCAAGCCTTTGTGCCTGCAATACGCTCATCACATTCGGCGGCGCGGTCGTTTCAAAACCAATCGCAAAGAATACAACTTGTTTGTTAGGATTCTCTTGCGCGATCTTGACCGCGTCCAGCGGCGAATAAACGACGCGCACATCGCGCCCGCATCGAA
>JAJYOH010000350.1 GCA_021796315.1 Chloroflexota bacterium | reverse complement strand
TATGGTGTGATGATCCCGCGTTCGTTCATGCTCGGCATGGAATACGCAACCGGCGCGGCAGGTTCTGCCGGTCAGAAGTTCGATTTCAAGCAAACACAGGAAAACGATTTCAAGCTCGACAATTGCGAGATCCAGGTCTTCGTCCGCGATGACGCCAGCACTCCCGATACCACCACCACGGTTGCCAATGAACTGATCGACGTGGAAAAAGTGAACATTTTGGTCGGGACTGTCTCGTCCGCCGCGACGGCTACTTTGCAAGGCATTGCGCTTCAGAATAAGATCCCTCTGATTGTTGCGCCCGCTGCCGCCAACGATATCACCGGTTCAGGTTTCAATGAGTACACTTTCCGCACCAGCCGCAACAACTACCAGGATGCCATGAACGAATGTCTGGCGTTGACCAAGCAATACAAGACCTTCGTTCAGATCGCTCCTGATTACGCCTTTGGCCGCGGTTCTGCGGCTGCCTTCCGCGATGCCTGTACATTGGATGGCGGCAAGTTTGTGGCGGATGACATTTTTGCTCCGACTACGACGACTGACTTCACTCCTTACATGGAGCAGGTCGCCAAATCCGGCGCGGAAGCCTACATCGTGACCTGGGCCGGCTCCGGCTTCGTATCCCTGGTGCAGGCCGCCAAGGACCAGGGCGTGACCGGCAAAATGGAGTTGGGTGCCACGTTCATTGATAACACATTGATGCCAACCTTCTTCGCCAATGCGGTCGGCACAACCGCCGGTATTCTGTATCATTACAGCGCTCCCAAGAATCCCATCAATGACTTCCTGGCGGCGCAGGATAAGGCACGCTACGGTGTCATGCCTGACCTATTCGATGCAGACGGTATGAACGCGGCCCTGATGGCGGTCGCAGCCATCAAGAAGACCAATGGCGATGTGAATGGCGATACGCTGGTCAAGGCCATGGAAGGCTTATCCTTCGATGGGCCAAAGGGCAAGATCGAGATCCGTCCCGAGGACCATGACGCAATTCAGGACATGTACATCTTGAAGCTTGCGAACCTCACCGACCCGAATGCAAACTTCTACACTTACGTTGATACGACTCGTCCTGAGCCGCCCTGCCTGTTGCCCGCTGCGCTTAAGTCTCGCTGTGGTACCCTGCCATACGGCAATCTGAGCGGAAAATAATTTCGTAATAGAATCAAATCCCTAAAGGTTTTTAAAACCTTTAGGGATTATCTGTTGAAATAGATCATCCGAAATTGGACAGTCTGATGGACAATGATATTATTATTGAAACCATAAATCTATCCAAAAAATTTGGCGCGTTGGTTGCAGTGGACGATATCAGCCTCAAGGTCCGCAGGAACTCTTTGCACGCCATCATCGGCCCTAACGGTGCGGGGAAAACCACGTTCTTTAATTTGTTGAGCGGCAACATCGAACCGACCGGTGGCAAAGTCATCTTCAAAGGCAACGATCTGACTCACCAGCCTGTCCATCGCATGATCCATCATGGCATTGGGCGTTCCTTCCAGATCACAAATATCTTTCCAAATCTGACGGTCTTCGAAAACATCCGCCTTGCCTCGCAGTCGCTTGGAGGCGACAACTTCAAGTTTTGGTTGGAAGCTTCGCATTTCAAACAATACGAAGAGCGCACCTGGCAGGTGATCGAGAAGGTCGGATTAAAAGAACGCGCCCAGACTCTTGCCCGCACACTTCCACATGGCGACCAACGCAAGCTCGAACTCGGCATGATCCTGGCTCCCGATCCGGAAGTCCTCCTGCTGGATGAGCCGACTGCAGGCATGGCATCCGAGCAAGTTCCGGGATTGATCGCGCTTATCCAGGACATTCAAAAGGCGGGAAATAAAACTGTCATGCTCGTGGAACACAATATGAATGTGGTCATGAGCGTATCGGATGTCATCACAGTCATACATCAGGGCAATGTGTTGGCCGAAGGGAAGCCTGCCGAGATCACCGCCAACAAAGAAGTACAGATTGCCTACCTTGGCGGCTTGTACGAACTGAAAGTATGACGCAGATATGGATACCATTCTCGACGTTCAGGACATCCACACATTCATCGGCCAATATCATATTTTGCAGGGCGTGAGCGTGCGTGTGCCAAAAGGTTCCATCACAGCCCTGCTCGGACGCAATGGCGCTGGCAAGACCACCACCCTTAAATCCATCATTGGGTTGACGCCTCCTCATCAGGGCAAAATTATCTTTGAAGGCCGTGAAGTACATGGAATGCGTTCCTTCGACATTGCCGCGCTCGGCATCGGTTTTGTCCCTGAGCATCGCGCCATCTTCCGCGATTTAAATGTGGAAGAAAATCTCAAACTCGCCGAACGCCGTAAAGGTGATTATGCCCGCAAACATGATTTCATCTTCGATCTCTTTCCCGATTTAAAAAGGTTGATCGCTTTATCAGGCACGAGTCTTTCAGGCGGACAGCAGCAAATGCTCGCCATAGCCCGCGCGCTCGTCGCCGATAATTCTCTATTACTGATTGACGAACCCAGCGAGGGTCTTGCGCCCGTCATCATCGAACACATGATGTCTGCGATTCGCCAGCTGTCCAAAGACGCGACCATTATGCTGGTCGAGCAGAACTTCCTTGTAGCCAGTCAACTCGCCGAATATTATGTCATTATCGAAGAAGGCCGCTCTGTCAAATCGGGCTTAATGGCGGATCTTATCAAAGACCAGGCGACCATTCATCGTTATCTTGGAGCGGCTTAGTAGCAGGCATGAATATATTCCTTCGAAAAAACTTTCTGCTCATTGTCGCCCTGGCCATATTCGCTGTACTTTTTGCGATGGCCGCGCAAGGTATGGGCACACAGGATTTCGTCATCACTTTACTGCGCGGTCTGTCGGTGGGCGCGGTCACGTTCCTCGTCGCTTCGGGCTTCTCGCTTATCTTCGGCCTGCTCGACGTGCTCAACCTGGCGCACGGCACGCTCTTCATGATCGGCGCTTATATCGGCTGGAGCGTTTATGTTCGACCGGATACCTTCGTGGATTTGCTGACTCCCCTGGCTTTGATCTTCAGCGGATTCATGCTTCGGGATGTGTATCCGCATCTTTCCACCCGCATCCGGCTCGGCTTAAGAATGAAGCGGATCCTGCCCTGGGCTTTGATCCTCGTCTCCGTTCTGCTTTTCATCCTGATCCTGCCTCGATATCCGATCGCCGTCTGGAACCTCGATAGTTACGCTCAAAGCCCAGTCACCTATTCCTTCATGGCCGATCAAGGCGCACGCCTGCCTTCGCCAGCAGTTTCTTTCGATCAGATTTCTCCGGCATTTGCAATTTTGGGTTTGCTCCTTGCAAGCCTGATCGGTTCATTCGGTCTATCTCTTTTCGATCAAACCATGCAGCGACCCTTGCAACTGACATGGCGTAATTTCGCGGGTTTCCTTCTTTTGCTTCTGATCGGATTGGTCGGCTTTGTGTTCAACGATACTTTGACGAATTTCTTGACAAGCCTCAACACGAATTGGTTGTTCTTAATCGCAGTACTCGTCGCAACCTTGAGCGGCGCCGGGCTGGGCGCGCTGATGGAATCGACTCTCATCCGCCCGCTATACAGCCGCCCGATCTACCAGCTCATGCTGACGATTGGGTTGAGCGCGATCGGTGTTCAAATTGTGCAGACCATCTGGGGACGTCCGGAATTTGTCATGCCCAAACCGACCATGTTCAATGGCTCCGGTGCAGGTTGTCCCGCTACAAGTTTTTCATCCTGGTGGCAGAATCATTGCTCGACGATTTTATTGTTCGATGGACGCGTGCGTGTGTACAATGAAATATTCATCCCGCTGGTCGGCCTGCTGGTGTTGGTCGGGGTCTGGATTTTGCTCCAGCGTACACGGTTGGGCATGGTCATCCGCGCGGGTGTGCAGGACCGCGAAATGGTCGAAGCGCTGGGCATTAACGTGCGACGCGTGTTCACGATGGTCTTTGCGCTGGGCGTGGGGCTTGCGACTCTGGGCGGCGTACTTGCGGCTCCGTCCACGGGACTTTCGAATGCGATGGGTGAAAGCCTCCTGCTCAACGCCCTGATCGCCCTCGCCATCGGCGGGCTGACCAGTTATCCCGGCGCGGCGCTTGGCTCATTGTTGGTCGGCCTGATCCAGCAGTTCATCATCAAATATGGACAGATCGGCATCTCAATCCCCTTTACGGATATCGTGCTCAAACCCACACCTCCAATTGTCCCGGCTTCGACGGTGTTGCTTATGGTTATTGTCCTGTTGATCCTTCCCAACGGTCTGCTTGGAAAAAAGGAATAGATATGAAGAAAACGACCTTTCCTTTTTTTCGGGACAACCTGGCTTTGCTTATCACAATTTTGGTGTTGGTCTTATTGCCTTTCGTCATTGGTTTGTTCGAAGGCTCATCGCCTTTGGCCGTCTGGATGAATGAGGGCGGTGTCTCAAAGTTTATTGAGGGTCTGGCAATCGAGATTTTTATTCTGGCCCTCTATGCACTTAGCTACGATCTGATCTTCGGCGTTACTGGTCTGCTCTCGTTTGGGCATGCCATGTTCTTTGCCGTGGGTGCTTATCTTACGGGGATCGCAATCAAGAATTTTGGTCTCGCTTTGCCTGCGGTCATCGGCCTTGTTATTCTGGCTTCCGTCGTTCAGGCTTTCCTATTCGGACTGGTATTACCGCGCGTCAAGGGCATAACCTTCGCATTGGTCACGCTGGGTATGGCTTCGGTCTTCCACATCGTGATCATGTCGAGCGAAGTGGGCAATTATACCGGCGCGGATGTGGGTCTGCAGGGCATGGTCGTTCCTGAATTTATCAATCCTGCCGCGGAACGATTGCGCTTTTATTTTGTGGCGATGATCATTCTTTTCCTGTTTTATTTTCTTTATCAGCGTTTTCTCAATTCCCCAACCGGACGCGTATGTGTTGCCATCCGTGAAAATGAAGGGCGTGCAAAGATGCTGGGCTACAACACTTTTGCATTTAAACTCGCTGCTCTGACGCTATCATCTTTGACCGCCGCCCTGGCAGGAACTTTGCATGCCCTCTACCAGCCCATTGTCAGTCCTAACGTGGCTGATCTGGGTTTTACTGTGACCGCTTTATTGATCGTGCTGATCGGCGGAGTCGGCACTCTCAGTGGGTCGTTGATCGGTGCGGTCATCTACCGCCTGCTGGACTTTGGCCTGCGGCGTTATATCGGCGAGAGCGCAAGTCTCATCAATGGCGCGATTTATGTGGTTTTCGTGTTGTTTGTCCCTTTTGGGATTGTGGGAACGTGGCGCATGAAGTCGTTACAGATCAGGCAGGGCTGGCAAAGATTGTTGGAGCTTTTCAATCTTTTTAGATGAAAACCGGTGTTCGAAGCTGATCAGACACAGACTGCTCAATTCAAATGATCCTGCTTCCAATCGCTCTTACACTAGCGGGATCGAGGGGAATAGCCAAATGCTCAACAAAGAAGCAGTAGAATCAACGCAATGATAATTTATCGTCTGTTCGATCTTGTATGGAGTAAACCGGCAAGATATATTATTCTTGGCGGCATTGCTATTTTTATTGGACTGCTGATTTATACATTTTGGAATCTGCCATCGGTTAATTCTATCTCTGCAAATCTAAATACTCCCAGCGTCCGCATCACAGATCGGAACGGGCGTTTGCTCTATGATATTTTGCCAGCCGAGGGTGGACGCCACGCCGTGCTTTCGTTCGACAAGATTCCGCAGTGCATGAAAGACGCGACCATTGCGGTCGAAGACAAGAATTTTTACAGCAATCCCGGCATTGACCTCGGCGGGATCATCCGCGCCTTGTGGATCAATATCCGCGGCGGCGAGATGATTGCCGGAGGCAGTACCATTACGCAGCAGGTAGCGCGCGGCCTGCTCCTAAGTCGGAACGAACGTTATGAAATTTCTCTGCGGCGCAAACTGCGCGAAGCTGTGCTGGCATGGGAGTTGACTCAGAAGTTATCCAAGAATGATATTCTGGCTTTGTATCTCAACCAGGTCAATTACGGCGGCATGGCTTATGGCATCGAAGCCGCGTCGCAGACTTATTTTGGCAAACCTGCCAGCGAGCTGATTCTGCCCGAATGCGCGCTGCTGGCTGGATTGCCTCAAGCGCCGGGACTTTATGATCCGTTCACGAATCCTGATCTTGCAAAGCAGCGCCAACAAATTGTGTTGGGACTCATGGAAGCGCAAGGCGCCATCACACATGAACAACGTCTTGATGCTGAATCTGCGCCGTTGAGTTACAATCCCGCGCCTTATCCAATCGAAGCGCCGCATTTCATCTGGCTCGTCAAAGACCAACTCGATGCGTTGTTCTTATCAGGCAAGCTTGATCCGAATCAAAGTCTGGTTGTGCGCACCACGCTTGACTTAAACGACCAGCAGCTCGCAGAGCAGATCGTGGCGCGCCGTCTCGACGAGTTCAAGCCCAAAGCAAACGAGATCAACCACAACGTCAATAATGCCGCGCTGGTTGTACTCGATCCGCACAACGGAGAAATATTATCGCTGGTCGGAAGCGCGGACTATTTCGATGC
>JAJYOH010000349.1 GCA_021796315.1 Chloroflexota bacterium | reverse complement strand
CGCGCCATGTCATTCAAAACATGATCGTAAGGCTGACTCATATCTGGAAAGCGCGGTCCGATCTCGTCATAGTTGGGTCCCATCAAAGGATTATGCCCGGTCATGCCCATCAAATTGAGGTTATCGGTTATCAGCATCACATCGCCGGGCAGAAATTCGGGATTGACGCCACCCGCGGCATTCGTGACAATCAACGTTTCAATAGCAAGACGCTGCATAACACGCACAGGTAAAGTAACCTGGGCCATGGTATAGCCTTCATAAAAATGGATGCGCCCCTGCATAACGAACACGGTCTGACCTTCGAGTTCGCCAATAACAAGGCGTCCGGCGTGCCCGAATACGGTCGAGACTGGGAAGTGAGGCAAGTCACCAAAAAGAATCACATCCGGGTTTTGAACGGTATTCGCTATATCGTTCAGGCCGGAGCCGAGGATAATCGCAACACGCGGCCGGCGCGAGGTCCGCCTTTGAATCGCTTGGGCAACTTCATCGATTTGCTGAATGGTAAAATGGGCAGTCATGTTTTATTCTATAACCTGTCTGATCTAAAGTCTCGCAGAGAGCAAGCCCCCTGAAAAAGCTGTCTGCGAAGACGATTATATCAGAAATCACAAATCAATTTTGGAAGGCGAAAAGGTGGAAAAAAACAGCCGAGTATGCTATGCTGTGTTATGGGATGATTAATCATGGGACAAAGTTCATCGTTATCACGGAAATTGACCGGGCGGTTTAGACGGTCGAATAAACATGGCAGGCAGATAACCACACACTCCGATTCTATGGACATGCAACCGGCTCAAATCGCGGCTCTTAGGCGACAAGTGGAGATGGTGAATGTTTTCGACGCGCTGACCAGCTGCCGTCTATACCAGCAAAAGATCACATTCGAAAAACTTGTCCTGGAGGGCCGGGCATCAGACTTGCTGACCTCCGGATAAACGATGAGAACTAAGTCATCACATTTGGGGTTCACGCCGCAGGAACATCGAATTTCTGCATTGCCTTCCATGGTTGCGAGCATTATCGTATTGATATTCACGATAATTAACGGCGAAATGCTCCGGCCTACAACGTATTTAAAATCCCACATGCTTTTATGGGTTGGAATACTCGGTATTCTATATCTTATCATCTACAATTTTCTTGTTATTCCATCTACAAACTTTGCTCACTTCTACAATTGGTTAAATGCATTTGCCACCTCGCTTGGGCTGGGATTGCTCGACTACACACTTCCTCAACAATTAGATATCTACATTGGGGTTTTAGTCATTCTGGCTGTGATCAGCAGTTCCATCACTTCTGAACGCGGCCCAACCTACGCCATAATTTTGATCAGCACACTTGCCGATGTATTCATCCAGCAGGCATATAGCTTTCCCGAATTAACTTTTCACGCGGGCATTGTATTAATCGCCATCATTGCAGTCGAAACTATCAGGCAATTGAAAAATCTTTCGCGCGGTCACATCCATAAATTGGAAACGATCACCGAGTTCAGCCGCCAGATTGCATCCACGCTTGACAAAAAGCAGGTGATCTCCCTTTTGAGTATTGCACTTCAAAATGCCGTGAACGCAGATTCCTATTTTGTCGGAATACGCGAAGGCAATGAAATGCGGCTGGAATTAGTCTACGACGATGGGGAATATTATGAAAACCAGCGCACAAATTTGGATGGATCCCTATCCAGTTGGGTTTTTGATAATGGTCAAAGCCTATTCCTGCCAGACCTGCGCAAGGAAGTGGATTTGCCCGGCGTGCGCCATGTGCTGATCGGAAAACACAAGACCAGCCTTTCGTGGATGGGCGTCCCGATGCGCAGCGGCAGTATTGACGGCATCATCTCCATCGGCTCCTATCAACCGAACGCATTTAACCGCGCAGATATGGAATTGCTTTCCAGTCTGGCGCTGCACGCCGCCCAGGCTCTGCACAATGCCTCTCACCACGCAGAAGTCGAACTCCAGACAAAACTCGACAGCCTGACCGGCGTTTACAATCACGGGCATTTTCTAAAATTATTAAAAGAACAGGCCGTTCAATCACTCGACTATAAACGACCACTTAGCCTCATTATGCTCGATATAGATTACTTTAAACTATACAACGATACCTTTGGACACTTGACCGGGGATGAGATCCTGACCAGCCTATGCACCATTATTAAACAGCACATCAAAAGCACAGATTCAGTCGGTCGCTGGGGCGGCGAGGAGTTTGTAATTTCCCTGCCCAACGCCGACGCCGATCACGCTTATCAAATCGCCAAACGTATACAAGAGACAATGCAGGTATTTACCACGCGCACTGACGGTGAAAAAACAATCCCCGTCCCTACCGTGAGTCAGGGAATCGCTGTTTTTCCAATTGAGGTAGACGCTGTGATCAAGTTGATTGATCTGGCCGACCAACGCCTATACGTTGCCAAGGAGCGTGGGCGCAATCAGATAGAGCCAGATGAAAACTACTGGGCACGCCTGAAATCAAACAGCAATAGATAAGAGATATATCATTGAAGCGCTTCACGGAACGCTAAAACCGTTTTATCCACCGCGCTATCATCGATCCAATAGTGTGTCACCAGACGGAAGCGTTTCTCGTTCTCCGGGCCGATCACCACGCCACGCTTCCCCATTTCAACAGAAATCTGTTCAGCATTCAGAGAGACATCATCCGATAAATTAAGATACACCATATTCGTGGATGGAGAGCCCGCATCCACAACTAGACCATTAACCTGCTTCAAGCCATCAGCCAATTTCCGCGCCCGAACGTGATCATCATCCAGCCGCTCGATCATATTTTCCAGCGAGTAAATTCCAGCTGCCGCGATAATCCCAACTTGCCGCATTCCACCACCCAACATTTTGCGAAAATGTTTCGCGCGTTTGATAAAAGCCCTCGTCCCCACCAATATCGAACCGATCGGCGAACACAATCCCTTGCTCAAACAAAACATCACCGAGTCTGCCGGAGCCGCCAAATCCTTCGCAGACATATTCTGAGCGATTGCTGAATTAAAAATTCGTGCGCCATCCAGATGCAGGCGCAGATTATGGCTATGCGCTAGGTCACCCACAGCGCGGGTATAAGCCGCAGTTAACGGAACCCCTCCGCAGATGTTTTGAGTATTCTCAAGGCAAATGAGTCGCGTGATCGGGTGGTGCACATCCTCGGTTCGGATCGAAGCGAGAATGTCATCCAACGCGAGTGTGCCATCGCCTTGATTTTTGACCAGGCACGGTTGTATCCCCCCCAGGGCCGCCATCCCGCCGGCTTCATTCAAATAGATGTGAGACTGGTCGCCCACGATAACTTCTTCGCCGCGCTGACAGTGCGTGAGCAGGGCCAGCAAATTGCCCATCGTGCCCGAAGGGACGAATAGCGCGGCTTCCTTGCCCAGCATTCCCGCCGCAATCTCTTGCAGACGATTGACAGTGGGATCGTCTTCATACACATCGTCACCAACTTCGGCTTTCGCCATGGCCTCGCGCATTTCGGGCGTGGGCTTGGTGACAGTATCAGAACGCAGGTCAATGAGCTCCATTTCAGTCTCCGTTGAATTTGTATCTTTTCAAAATGAAGGGGGAAGTGGGGTGTTTTGCGTAGCCTGCCCAAAACACCCCACACCTCGCTTTATTGAAAAGATACTTTAATTTATGCCTCTGCCCACCGCAATTTTTCGAGCACACTTTGCAATTCTTTGGGCAGCGGCGCTTCGAACTGGCGCGGCTCTTTTTCGTCTGGCAGGGTGATTTTCAATCTATAGGCGTGCAAAAAATGACGGCCAATTTTGATGGATGGATTTCTGCGGCCATACACTGCATCGCCCACGATCGGACAACCTAGAAACGAGCAATGCAATCTGATCTGATGTGTGCGCCCCGTCAGCGGATGGAATTCCAGCAGAGTGTGTTCAGAAAAAGATTCGACTGTTTTATATTCACTGGACGACTCACGGCCTTTAGCTGCGCTGACGATTGCCATCCTTTTTCGGTGACCTGGATCGCGCCCGATGGCCGCTTCCACCCGCCCCGACGATGTTGGCGGCTTCCCGTCCACCAACGCCAGATACGTTTTTTCGACGGATCGCAAACGGAATTGATCCTGCAACCAGCGATGTGCCTGGTCGTTTTTCGCCAGCACGATCAGGCCGGATGTGTCTTTATCCAACCGGTGCACAACTCCGGGACGTTCCTCCCCACCGATGCCTTCCATTTCCGGATCGTAGCCAAGCACGGCGTGGACAAGTGTGCCCGTGCTATGTCCTGCCGCGGGGTGGACCACCATCCCGGCGGGCTTGTTGACCACGATCAGGTCATCATTCTCGAAAATAATATCAAGCGGAATATCTTCACCGATCAAGGTTGTCGGCGCGCTGGGCGGAATCCACACTTCGACCAGCGCGCCATGCCCAAGCATCTGTCCGGATTTTTTAGCGGGCGCGCCATTGACTAGAACACAACCATCCTTGACCAAATTTTGCAGCCGGGCACGCGAAAGCCCGGGCAGGCAATCAACCAAATAATGGTCGAGCCGCTCATCGTCCGGTTTTGGGAAGCGGAAAGTCAGGGCCTCATCATTCACTTAAAGACTCTCCATTATTTTCATTTTCCGGTTCCGTTTTTCGCTCTTTGCCCAAAGCGCCAAGGATCACAATAACTACGGCAATTGAAATTGCAGAATCGGCCAAATTAAAAACGGCAAAATTACCAATCGAAATAAAGTCTGTGACGACGCCTCTTGTCAAGCGGTCGATCAAATTGCCTGCTACTCCGCTCATATAAAGCCCCATTCCAAGCCGCATCGGCCAGTCACTGGCATCTACACGCGAATAAAGATAAAGGATCACACCAATTACAACGAACGACAGCACAATAAAAACCTGGTTGCTGTTTTGAAATGATCCAAAAGCCGCGCCGCTATTCGCCCAATGAACGATGCGCGCGTATGGGCTGAGCCATGAAAGAAAGCCAGGAAGCCACGCTTCTTGAAATGGAATATTCGTCCGCACCAGCCATTTTGTCCATTGATCGAGAGAGACCATAACCCCTGACAGACTCAGGAGCGTTATGTAATCCCTGATCAGTGTTTCCGTCTTCTCGCTCATTCTTCGCTCTTTTCAGCTTCTCCGCTTGGAACATTTTTCTTGTCGTTTCTTTCCTTGATCCATACGCCGAGCACCAGAACAGCCACACCGACTGAGATCGAAGAATCGGCCACATTGAAAACAGCAAAGTTTCCCACCGAAATAAAATCGGTGACTCTGCCAGCCATCAGGCGGTCGATCAAGTTTCCCGCCGCGCCGCCCAATTGCAAACCCAGGGCGAGGCGCAGCGCCCAGTCACCGGCCTCCACACGCGGATAATAATAAAAGATCGCGATAATAACGATGATCGCCAAGATGGTAAAGACCATGTTGCCATTTTGGAATGAACCAAAAGCCGCGCCGCTATTCGACCAATGAACGATACGCGCGTATGGCATCAACCATAAAAGGGAATCGGGAAGCCATGCTTGTTGAAATGGAATATTCGTCCGCACCAGCCACTTTGTCCATTGATCGAGCGCGATCACTACTCCTGCCAGTCCCAGGAGAATTGCATAATCTCTAAAATACCGGTTCAAAGTTTCACCTCAAAAGAAATTACACGACAAAAACGTGCGCCCTATTGTACCCCACAGCTTTATTCGATAAATACACGCGGCACGCGCGCGCTGATATTCGTCATCACTTCATATTCATTCGTGCCGGCCCATTCAGCCAAATCTTCCGCTGTGATCTTTTCGCCGGAAGCAGCCTCACCCAGCAAAATAATTTCATCGCCAACTTGAGCTTCATCGTCGCCGAGATTAACCATGAATTGATCCATGCAGATGCGCCCCACCTGCGGATATTTTTTTCCATTGACGATGACGCGTGCCTGATTGGTCATGCGGCGGAAATATCCATCGGCATATCCGCACGGGATAGTCACGATTCGCACGGGACTTTCGGCCTGCCACAGCGACCCATAGCTGACCGGCCGCCTGGGCCGCGTGACTTTTGAGAAGGCAACTTGCGAACGCCAGGCCAGCGCAGGTTTGACAACAATGCTGCGCGGAACATCCCGCCCCGGATATACGCCATAAAACATCACGCCCGGACGCACCATATCGAAATAACTTTCAGGCAAATTTAAGACCGCGCCCGAATTTGCCGCGTGACGGATTCGAGGCAGCGGCTCACTTCTCTTTTCATAGATGGAGAGAGCATCCTGAAATCTTTCCAACTGCAATCGCGCGTGAGATAAATCCGGCGATTCCGAGTTTGCAAAGTGGGTAAATATTCCTTCAATCTCAAGATGGCTACACGCCAGAGATTTTTCAATGAATGGTTCGGCCTCATACTCATGAACGCCGGTACGTTCCATGCCTGTGTCGATCTTGAGATGAACTTTGAGTTTTGTCTTCGCGGCGCGCGCTGCTTCTTCCGCTGCGTCGAGCAACTCAGGCGAGGAGGCTGCCAGCGTCAGGTTGTGCTCGATAAATGACGGAACTTGGTCAGGCAGAGTCCCACCCATCACA
>JAJYOH010000348.1 GCA_021796315.1 Chloroflexota bacterium | reverse complement strand
CCGCACGACCGCCCTTTCGACAAATGAACTGTACCGTTTGTCTGTCTGGATTTGTGCCCTGAGATCGGACCCGGACATCGAAATATTCAAACTGTGTGGAAATCGCTTCAGGTCAAAATGGGGCTCAAAGAGCGCTTCCGCCTGCTCCAGTTGTTCAACCGCAACGACCAGATCCAAATCGAGACTTACCAATGGCTCCACATAGGCATTGACCGCCTGCCCGCCAATGACACAAAACCGAATCCCCTGCTCATTCAAAAGGGAAATCAGGTTTTCGAGCAGGTTGGATTGATCCATTGTGATTGTCTTCCAAAAAGTTAAGGCTTGCATTGTCTCTCTCGGCAGCGCTTGAATTGTACCATGCATCATCTACGCCATATCCATAAACGTCTACTCGACAACCAATCATGGCTATTTTTTCAATGCATCCAGGAATTCAGCTGCGATCAACCTGGCCTTCGGAAGTACTGATATTATGGTAAAGCGTGCTGGGTCAGAGCCGACACCCTTCCGGTGTTCAATGATATTTAAGCCGCGTGCGATCCAGCTGATAATTCCGAATCTTTTTGGCGTTGAAGGAATGAGGCCTTTCATGTTACGGTTTTGAGGAGCGGGCAGGTTCGCGACGCACGATCTGGTGGTCCCGTCCATTCATAAGAGGTCTTTGGGGGTCTTTCGACCTCTTTCCGTACGATCAAAATCGGTATCGAAACTTACAATGACAAGATCATAGCGCTCGGCTGCTGCGTATTGGTATGCGTCGTCAAAGTCTAAGTTGAACCGCTGCATGATGCCCACGAGATGTTCTGTGTCCGTCGACTCGAGGTGAAGGAGGGAAACCGCTCCCTCCACGAAAGCATCGCGTACAAATCACAGCAGGGCGTCGTTCTGATTCAGTTTGCCCAACACTATTCCAATGGAATGGAAAGCAAAATCGGTCACGAACAGGCGTTCAGAAGAGGTGCTGGCAAGGAAACGACCGACTTCTTTGGATCTTTCCTGGCCCAGCAGCCGCTCAAGCCAGACATTGGTGTCAACCAGATACATCGGATCAGTCCCCCCGCCATTCCAGGGCTTTTCTCTGGAGCTCAAGCGAAGTGTATTGCTTGCGATAATTCTTCAAGGCACCTGCCCAATCCTGGCGCAGTTTTCTGCCGCCTTTGTGGGCCCGCCTTTCCAGCAAAAACTCTACAAAATCCTTTACCTCTGGCTGGAGGTCGGGCGGCAAGCCTTCTACCAGTTCTTTGAGCGTCTGCATGGCTGCATCCTTTCTGACAGCGTACCGTAAAATCTACTGATGTTCGAAAAAAAAATTGACATGCACGCCCGGGCATTCACTGACAAAAATTCGATCACTTCTGAGCATCCCGATGCACAATTTGAAAATCCCCCCCGGAAGCCTTCAAGGCCACTCCCTGCGGCGAATCAAGGATGGCAAGGCCGCCTTCGAGGCAGGTCAGGCGCAGGATATCCATCATTTCATCGCTGCCATCCAGGTAGACCTGGTTAATTCCTTGAGACTTCAACTCAGCTGCGATCAGCCTGGCCTTCGAGCGCAACTGGTTATAAACCTGTAATGATTTACGCATATATAGTAAAGTGCGCTGGGTCAGAGCCGACATTCCTTCCGGTGTTAGATGATATTTAAGCCGGGTGCGATCCAGGTGAGAGACTTTAACATAACCACAATTGACCAACCGTTTGATATACCAGTTAACACCGCCCACCGCTATGCCCAATTGGGTAGAGAGGCCGGCCTGCGTAACCAGCGGGTCTTGCGCGATGGCTTCGAGCAGTTCGTATTCCTGATTTTTTATTACTGTAGGCTCTTGAGCATTCATTTTTTGAATTCTCGCACAAAAATCCATGCCTGTCAAGGAAAAATTCTATTGCCCAAAGGGGAAAGGCTTGCCCTGACGGTTCGACCCTGAGCGACAGCCGAAGGGCCGCTCACCGTATCGAAGGGCTTGTCCTGACTGGCGAAGCCGTATCGAAGGGATGAACTCTTCGCGTGAAGGATGAAGACGGTTACAACTCGCCAAGCCACTCTTTGCGTGTGACGCCAGCCTGCCGAAGAATTCGTTGCAAGAAACCAACGCCAATCACTCCTTCATGAGGATTAGGAATGATTACCGTAACATTGCCTCGGCGCATCCATTCGGCTTTGCTCAGGACAGGTTTGCGGGTGTCGTCCGCCGGCGTAAGGTCCCTCAAAACCCAATTCACGCATTCGCTGTACAAATTCGCGCCAGGATACTGGTTTCAGCCGGGTCATAAAAGTCTCATACGCGTTGAGCAATCTGGCTTAGGTCAATACCAGCGAGGATTGGGATGGGCAAGTCCAATCGCAATCGTAGAGCAAGCCAGTCGCTGAGAGCTTCACGCAACTCGTCTCTGCATCCCTCTAAATTTACATGTCGCGCCCAAACACCTTGTAAACCAGGAATTTCCCCCCAATATGTGCCATCCTCTTCAAGGATTTCATAAACGGCTAATTCCATCGCCTTGTCAATATAATTTGCAAGCATAGTCTTATTTCTCCTATCCACAATGAACAATGCAGAACGGCCAATCGGCTGGTTAAGGGCACAACAAAACTGTCTTGTGAAAGATGGGGAGCATTGACGACAACTGCCGGGCGCAGCTTGGCTCCTGATAAATCAGTAAATGGATATCGAACCAGAAGGACGTCATTTCTGGAGTAATTCGGCATAGATATCGTCCTCGGTGTTTTCCCAGACCTCGGCGAGAGAAGTTTCACTGGCAGATAACCAGAAGCGCGGTTCATCTTCTTCAGGCGCCCAGGTCACAATAACCTTTGCGCCTTCAGGAAAAGCAACCCCTTCAAGGGGTTCTATCTTTCCATCGTGAATTACTGCCCAAACAGTGTGTAACATTTCACACGTCCTTCCGGCTTGCATTTAGCGTTTCTGACTCGATTTTGAGGTGCCTGCAGCTGTAAAACGGCCATTTCGCAGAGCATAGGCACACGCCCATTATACTGTATACATAAGGGAAAGAATGATGAGACCCCTTCGCTGTCACTCGTAGCGACAGTTACCTCTGTTGTTGAGAAGGTGCGTGCTCTCCGCGACTGAGGCGATCTTGCGTTACCAGGGAACTGCTTACCCATTCGGGTATGATGTCGCTGGGGGAGCGCTCAAAGTATGTAAGCGGATTGCAAAATCTCCCGATTTTGCTCCGAAGTCTCCAGACTTCGGACTGCGTTACCAACAAACTTTTAGCGCACCCGTCGCTGGGCTTGCAGTGACAATTACGATTTTTTAAGTGTATACTATCGCATCAAAAGCACAAGGATAAAGAGGCGCTGGATAATGAACAAGAACATCCCATCTGTCCTGGAATGGATCTCGAAACACACGTTAATGATCATCCTAATCGTCGGGCTGATCCAGGGTCTGGTGTATGTCTTCAGCATCCCGCCCTGGTGGCATTATGACGAGCCTGGGCATTTCGAGTTTGCCTGGCAGATTGTGCATTTCGATCATTGGCCGAAATATACTGATGTCGACGAGAACATGCGCCGGCAAATGGCTGCCTCCATGGATCATTATGGCTGGTACGAAACATCGAACTATCGCCTCGATTTATCCAGCAGCCAGCCGGTCTATGTGGGCGTTGCTCCTCAAACAACCAAATATGCATTGTATTACCTGATCGCTTCCCTGCCTTTACGTCTGCTCTGGGGCGCCGACTTTGCCGTTCAGAACCGGGCTGTGCGCCTGGTTTCTCTGCTGATGTTCCTGCTGACCTTATATGTAACCTGGGGGACGCTGGGAGAATTGGTGCCCAAAGGGCATGCCCTGCAATGGATGGTACCTCTTTTTATGGCGCTCCTGCCTGGCTTTGTCGACACCATGACCTCCATCAATGACGACGTGGGCGCCGTGCTGGCCTTCTCGATCTTTGTGTGGGCCAGCCTGCGCTTGATCAATCGCGGCCCTTCTCCCGTCAGACTGGCCGGATTATTGATTTCCGTGGCGCTGTGTTACTGGATGAAAAACACGGCCTGGCCAGCCATCCCCATCAGCGCCATCGTGATCCTGTTCTCCATATTTACGAAACGCTGGAAATGGCTGCCCTGGAGCATGGTCGGGTTGCTCGCGCTGGCCGGACTCCTGTTTGTTTTCCGTTGGGGGGATGCGGCAGCCTGGTTTCATGCCTCGCAAACACAGCCGGCGCGCCTCGAGACGCCCCACGCTGTCATGGGCACCCACGTCTTGCGGGTCATCGCCAGCGACAGCCAGTCTTACATCGGCCAATGGTTCAACCCAACCCAAACACATTCACTGTGGAATAAAACGGTCACTCTAGGCGCCTGGATGTGGGCAGACCAGCCGACCCAGGCCTCTACTCCTATACTCTTATTCAATACCACCAGGAATGGGATTCTCTACAGCCCGGCTAAGACGGTTAACCTGACGACCAGTCCGCTTTTCTTCAGCACAACGGTTCTCATTCCAAATGACACCGAGCGTATGATGTTATATCTGCAGCCTGCATTGCAGCAGGGCGCCAGCGTTGCTTATTATGATGGCGTCACTTTACTGGTTGGGGATATAGCGACAGGGGAACCGCATTTTGCGGATGCCTTTGCCTCGCGCGGAACCTGGGCCGGCCAGCCCTTCGAAAACCTGGTCCGCAATGCATCCGCTGAGGCAGGCAGCTTTTGGCTCAATCCCGTAATCTCGCAAAAGCTGTCCTCCGGCTCGAATTTTCCCGGGTCTTTGGATGTTTTCATTGCCTCGCTCCAGGATAGGCAGGGCGCTGGTTGGTATTATTATGATATGCTTTCAACTCAATTACGAACTTTCTGGGGCAGCCTGGCGCGGGATAAAGCCGGCCTGTTGGGGTATTCTCTTACCTATAGATTCCTGGGATTGATCAGCTTACTGAGCCTGCTTGGCCTGCTGGCATTCACCTGGCGCAAGCGTAAGGTTCTGCCCTGGGCAGCGCTATTCATACTGGGCCTTGATCTGGCGGGTGTGTGGGGCATGGTCATGGCACGCGGCGGCGGAACGCTCTACAACCCAGATCCCCTTTTCACCTGGGCGCGCTATGCCTTCCCGGCCATCATCCCCACTTCGCTTTTATTGTGCGTTGGCTGGCTGGAGGGGCTGCATCTTCTTGGCAGGTTATGCCGTATCTCAACGAACATACAACATATTGCTTTCCTGGCCTTCATGCTCGGCTTGGACATATTTGCCCTGGTCAGCCTGGCGTACTATTTCTACTGGCATCAAGGACAGGAACATCTGCTGCTATTGATCCTGCTGCCGGTTACCATCTTCCTGTTCATTATCTTATTATTGGGCGGAAGCAGGGCCTCGCTAGAGGACAAACCTTAAGGCGATTGTGTGGAGTGTATTGGTCGGACGGAGCCCTGGCGCAGGACTTATTCAGGAATTATCGCCAAGACACGGGGAAGAACGCAAAGTGACAGCAGGCCAAGATTTATCAAATGACGCCAGGAAAGCTTGGCCGACTCTCATAATACCTGGCGCCTTGGCAACTTGGCGGTGAAAGAATTCGGAAAGAAAATAAACATCCCGACTAGATAGCATGATCCCCTTGACTTTGGCAACAGAATATCATAATATATGAACTGGATATTAGTTTTAAGTTAATCTCCAGGCCAAATATATGCGAAAAGGTCAATATCTGAGGACTATTTTGAGATCCTCAAAAACCGTCTTTACCTATAAAGACATAGCTATGTTATGGGGAGAACCGGGCTCTGATGCCGCAAGAGTACGACTTAACTATTATGCGAGACAGGGCGACTTGTATCGGATCCGCAGAGGCTTGTACGCCAAGGACCAAAACTACAATAAGTTGGAGCTTGGCACCCGGATTTTCACCCCTGCCTATGTGAGCTTTGAAACGGTACTTTCCAAAGAGGGTCTTGTCTTCCAATTCTATAGTCGGATTTTTATTGCCTCATACTTGACCCGAGAAATTAACGTTCAGGGTCAAGTGTATTCCTTCAAGAAAATTAAAAACACAATTCTCACTCATCCGGCCGGAGTAGACCACAAGGACGAATCTTCCGTTGCCACAAAAGAGCGGGCATTTTTGGATACGCTCTATATCAACACCGACTACCATTTTGACAATCTCGGCGGTTTAGACTGGGGCAAAGTATTTGAGATCTTGCCTATTTATCAGAATAAAAGAATGGTCAAAAAGGTCGCAGAGCTGTATCACCGGGTTACCGATACCAAACAACAAAAATGAGACTGAATATTACTACCCATAAAACCATACTGTTCCAAATCCTTAAGGATATCTATTCGGACACGACTATCTCTCCGTTTCTAGGATTCAAGGGCGGAACAGCAGCTCTTATGTTTTATAGGCTTGAGCGATTTTCCATCGACCTTGATTTTGATCTCCTGGATGATACGAAAAAGGACTATGTATTCGAGCGGGTGATCTCCATTCTCAAAAACTACGGAACGCTGAAAGAATCACATAAAAAACGGTTCAGCTTGTTTTGCCTGCTTTCCTACGAAGATAAGGCCCACAATATTAAGGTGGAAATCAATCGACGGCCGGATGAG
>JAJYOH010000347.1 GCA_021796315.1 Chloroflexota bacterium | reverse complement strand
CCAGAAATCGATGATGCGCTCGATCTCCATATCCGTGATCATCACGCCCTGAGCGCGGATCGGATTGCCGACTTCGGGATTTAAGAAGAGCATGTCGCCGCGTCCCAGCAAAGTTTCGGCGCCGGTGGTGTCGAGAATGACGCGGCTGTCAATGCCGGAAGCAACGGCAAAAGCCAAACGAGCCGGGAAGTTCGCTTTAATGAGACCCGTTACCACCTCCGTTGAGGGGCGTTGAGTCGCAACGACCAGATGAATTCCCGTCGCACGCGCCATCTGCGCCAGGCGGACGAGATTATGTTCGGTCTGGTCCGGCGCAGACATCATCAAGTCGGCCAATTCATCGATCACGACCACGATGCGCGGCAAAGTCTGGCCGTCTGATTTTTTCAGTTGCTTCCTGTTGTACGATTCCAAGTCGCGTGCATGGGCGGCTTCGAGCGATCGATAGCGATGCTCCATCTCGACCACCAGCCAGCGCAAAACGCCCAGAATGCGATCGATGTTGGTTTCGACTTTTCCAAAAAGATGCGGTAAACCGTTGAAGCGCAACAACTCCACCATCTTGGAATCGATCATGACCATACGCAGATCTTCGGGCGTGTTGTTCATTGCAAGACAGGCCGCGAAGGCTGTGATGCACACCGATTTGCCGGAACCGGTCGCGCCCGCGATCAGGATATGCGGCATGCGCGCCAGGTCCGCCACCAACGGATGGCCCGAAACGTCACGACCCAGCGCCAGTGCCAGCGGCGCGCCGATGCGATGAAAAACTTCGCTTTCAAGAATCGGTTTCATGCGCACCACGGACGAATGCGAGTTTGGCACTTCGATGCCCACATAAGGCTTGCCCGGCACAGGCGCTTCGATACGCAGCCGTTGCGCCGAAAGCGCCAGTGTTAGATCTTTTTGCAGATTGGCGATCTGCGCCACACGCACTTTCATTTGCTGGGCTTCGTCATCTTCGCTCGCGCCGGGTTTCTTGATAAAGCCTGGCTGCACCGCGAATTGAGTCACTGACGGGCCCACGCGGTAACCGATCACGGTTGCTGGAATGCCAAACTCAGAAAGAGTTTTCATAATCATGCCAGCCGTCATGTTGATCGTGCGCTCGTCGGCACGCGCGGCCTGCTCGGCCAGCAAAATCGTCAGCGGCGGCAGCCCGGCTTCACGCTGAATTAGCCTGGCTGGTTTCTCATTCTTATCATCCGGTGCTTTTAGAGACGCACGGAATTCTGCCGGGATCGGCGCGGGCTTCTTCCTGACCGGCGCGTCGGCTTGTGTATTTTCTTCAAGGACCGCCGCTTCCTTCGGGACTTCAAGCGGACGCGGCATTAGCGGCTCTCCCGCCAGCTGACGCAGCCACGCTTCGAGAGCGGCCCACCAGCCCAAGCCTGTCACGACTGTCAACAGCCACATTACAAACAAAATGAGGCCGCCGCCGATCACGCCGATTTTCAGACTAACCAGGTATGCCAGTCCCCAGCCGAGGCGTCCTCCGTCATAACCAGCCTCAGCCCGAACGAGGGAAGAACCTCCGACAAGGGCCAGCAGGCCCAAGGTCAGGAGGGTGGCGAGTTCAAGAGACAGGAGTCGCCCCCAGCCCAAACGTCCACCATCGCGGCGGATGAGGGCAACTCCGGCATATCCGATGGCGAGGATCACCAGATAACTTCCCCAGCCGAACCAGATTGACAAAACGTCTGTCCAGGGCGTCAAAAAATATCCGCTGGTAAGTTTCCAGATCGCCAGCAAGGACATCAACGCCAGCGCGATCAGCAACACTCCAATTACATCGCTGATAAAGCGGCCAAAATGTAAATTAAAACGCGCCAAACGATCCAACCAATCATTGAATGGCTGCTGCTGTTGATGGTAATGACGAGGCGATTTATTGTTCATTGGCAAATATGGAACCTATCCAAAATCATCGAGAGTAGGTCACGCAGCCAATCGCATGCTTAAACCCAGACGCTGATGCGCCGCATCCACATGCAGGATGCGTACCTGTATCTGCTGTCCCTCGGACAAAATGTCTTTCACGGTCTGCCCCACGCCGATGGACATCTCAGAGGCATGGATCAATCCCTCCACACCAAGGTCAAGCTTGGCAAAGGCGCCATACGAAAGGATACTGGTAATCACAGCCGTCACTATTTGATCAACCGCCAGGTCTGTACCGATCCTTGTCCACGGGTTGGGGAGCAAACGCTTAAGGCTGAGCGCCACTCGGCAACGCTCTGGGGAAAGATCGAGCACTTGCACTTCGACGACCTGACCAACCTTCACGATGCAGCCCGTATGCGCCACACGTCCCCAGGAAAGTTCGGAGATATGGATCAGACCTTCGACACCGCCGAGATCGACAAATACGCCAAAATCCGTGACATTGGTCACGGTGCCCTTCACCCGCTCGCCTGCGTGCAGCGAATGAAATAATTCCGTGCGTTTCCCAGGTTCAACCTGTGCAGCGCGTTCTGAAAAAACAATCCGTCCGTCTTCAGGCACGCATTCGATTATTTTCAGCCTGAGCGCCCGCCCAATGTAGGACTCCATACATTTCTCGCGATCAGGCGCATCGCTCTGCCCGGCCATCTCGGTCAAATGCGAGAAAGGCACAAAGCCATATAATCCTTCGCCTTCGACCAGTAACCCGCCTCGATTGCTTCCGGTCACATTCAGGCTGACGATCTGATCATTTAGATACAGCTCTTTAACCTGCACCCAATTTGGCGGAGTTTTATGCGGCTCTTCTGTCCGGATGTCCGCCTTCGCTTCAGTCCGGGGCTCGGGCCGGGTCTGCGAATAAGAAGCCGGGTGTGCGCCGAAACGTCCCTCCTCCGCCAGAACCGATTCCCACCAGCCATCATCCACGACGGGCATCGAATTTTCGGAAACGCTTTTTGGATTAACCATAACAACCTACCCTTCCCATTACCTCGTTTCTGATTCCATCTGCAGGATGGATTTTGCAACTGCTTCAACCGCTACACGTTGCTTACGATATAAATCTGCTTCGGACATAGCCAGCCTGCCTGCCACATCACGCACTTTACGTCCTTCGATAAATTTCATTTCAAGAATATTGTATAAGATCCATTCGGTTGTAAAGCGCCGTTCACCCTCCGGCCGCACCTGATCCACTGCCTGGCGAAGAAGCGCACGCAAAGCATTTGGAGTATTACCATCATGATCACGAGCAAGTTCCTGCACCACGCGTAGCCGTATGAGCGGACTATTCGTCAGTTTGGGACCGCCCCAATAATGTGTAAGCGCATCCTTCACCCAATCAGCCAAGGCTGATTCGGGCGGCAGAGTTTCTGTAATTATGCTGGCGCGTGAATCATACCGACTGGCGGCGCGCATACGCTGGATCAAATCCACCTGCGGCTGGATATCCTGCAATGAACGGAAGACGCGCTGCTGCAGTATGCGGTCTTCCAAAGCCAAACCGGCACGGTCCGCCAAGAGCCAGAGCGCCTCACGCTGTTCGCCTTCCAGGTCTTGTTCCGTGCGGCGGGCTACGCCCAATAACCCGAGCAGCGGCGGGACTTCGTCTCGATCCATGTCGCTGCGTTTGCGCCGATGAAGCGGTAAAACCCAGAATTTCCCCCACGAAAACTCATGGTGGTCGCCGCCGTTTCCATTGCCCAATATTTCAAGCACACTGGAAAGTCCGCCCTGATCGATCATTGAGCGATTGCCAGCCATAACGATCAAGGACAAATCCGACTCATCCAATGCAGCAATGAATGCGGAAGGCGATTGCAAATGATCGCGGACTGCAGCCAACACAGCCTCCAGGAATTGCTGCAAGTCGCTCTGGGTTAGAAGACGTTCCTCCACGTTCTGAAAGAATTGCAATTCAGCGCGATCCCGGCCAAAGAAGAGGTAGCGCTCCCATAATGGAAAGAACAAGGTAATGGCATGTTCGAAGAGCAAGACCGTCGCCACCATGGTCAGCGGAACAAAGGCTGAATATTCATTGCCCACCAGCACGCCCGCGCGCCGGACAATGGTCATTAATCCAAGCGCCAGGGAGGCGGTCACGGGGCCGCGCATGATCCATTTGAAAAGGCGACTCTTCACTACGCGGTCAGGCCATGATACGCCAAAAAAGGCGACCGCATACGCCATGACAACCACCAGTCCGCCCACCAGGATATTAATAAGAGTAGCCACAATCCAGAACGTGAGCGGGTATTGGGCTGCGATTGAATAGCCGTAAAGCAGATAAGGATACGAACCCAAGGCGGGAGCAGTCGCGCCAGCCATTAAATACAACATGCGGCGGCGGCCCGAACGCGTCAACATGCGCGAATAGGCGCGTGAAAAATTGACGCCCGCCCAAATCATGGCGGCTACGTAGTAAACGGTAAAAGCCTCGGCCCAAATAGTCCGCTGAAGGTGAGGGGCCGGTTGCCCGTCTGGGACGAGCGGGCCGAGGAGATAACCGAAAGCCAATAGAAGCAGGAATCCGGCTGAAATGACGTACATGAAACGCACCGCGAACCGGCGGCGTCCACGCGAAGGACGGCCGGCCGTCACGAGAACAGCATCGGAAAGGTGAAGGTAAGCGGCCGGCAGGAAAATGATCCCAAGCCATTGCAGGCGCAGAAGCGCATCAATCCCCCACTCAGGAACGGTTTTGTTCTGCAAAGCTTCTGTGGTGAACACCACTACAACGCACAGCAGAATGAGCGCAAACGAACGGGCTACGCGGTCACGTAAATTAAAAGATAGGGAATACAAAAACAACGAGAAAGCCGTAAT
Source organism: Chloroflexota bacterium (assembly GCA_021796315.1). Next base: position 1,821 of record JAJYOH010000347.1, on the reverse strand, counting down.
GGCGATTCCCGCCGTCAGGATCTGATTGATGACCTTGATCCCCGCCAATAAGCTTTCGACCCAACCGTTAAACATACAGCCTTCCCAGGCAATCCGTTATTTCAGCGCCCTCACAAAGAATAGAGCCACGTCTTGCGATTGATAATAATGGTCATTATACCCGCAGAATTCGTAGCCATGCTTCTGGGCCAGGCGAATCGCGGGATGATTTTTGGATTGCATTTCAAGGAATAACCTGCGGTGCCCACGCGCGGAAGCCCATTCGTGCGCGGCAGCGAGGAGAGCATCTGCCACCCCGCGGCGTCTCCACTCCGCGGCCACGACCAGATCGGTTATCCAGGCGGACGAGTCCGGATTCTCCGTCAGGCGAAGGTAACCAACCGGTTCATTTCCGGAATCGGCGGCGAACATCATCGCCGCACGCGTCCGCTCATCGGCCAGCAAAAACGGATTCTTGGGGTAGGCCAATGAAATCGGACGCGGCAGACGTACGTCACGGAAGGCAGCCGTCAATTGACCAGAGTCACGGCGCAGTTCCAACTGCCAGACATATTCACTGGTTACAGAATGGTCCAAGCCCATTAAACGAGGCAGATCGGCGGCAAGAACAGGTCGGATTTGAATAGCAGACATAGGTTCCTAAATATTAAGGCGCGGTTACCCGCACAGGAATGACACAGGGCGCTAAAGATTGTCCTTTGCTATCAGAAACGACAAGACGCAGTTGGTAGTCACCTGGAGTGAGGGCAGTTGTGTCCCATCCGCCGAGCGAGCCATCCCGAACAAGCTTACGCCCGGCAGTAATGGTAGCCCACGTATCGGTATTGATCGGGGCAACTTCGTATTTGTAAAAGCCGAAATTCGAGATATTGACAGTGCCCTTTATATCGATCAAGCCCTTTATTTCTGATCCGGCTTTTGGAAATGTAATATTCACCTTGTCAGGAATACATCCGCCGGCACCACTGAGAGTCGCCAAAGGGCGCGGCGTCAGAGCAAGCTGGGTAGCCAGATCGGCAGAGATCGTCCCGGTAGGCGTGACAAGCAAATCCAGCGTAGGTCTAGGAATAAAATAAGAGGCCGGCAGGTTAGGCACAATGAATGAGACCGTAAATAATTCCCCACAAAAAAGGATGATCACCAATATCACAAGGAATATGGACTGACCCATACGACGTAAGGCAAATTCCTTTTCAAGACTGTAAACAGCCCTACGCCACTCGCTCCATGCCTGCCAGAGCCAGCGGAAAGCGAAAAGCCCGCCAATCGCCAGCACGATATAGATCAGCGGTTCATAAGCGCTGAGGAATTTATATATTGCTGCCATAATAATAGAGTGTTTACAATTGCCGCAAGACGCCGCGAATCAGCGTTTCCATTTTGGGGGCGATAATTTTTCCCGCTTCGATCACTTCTTCGTGCGTGGTGACGGTAGAACCATCGAGATTGGCTTTGTTGCTGATGCCTGAAAGACCCAATACCCTCATGCCGCCATGGCGGGCAACCAGCACTTCGGGAACAGTAGACATTCCCACCGAATCCGCGCCGGCCAAACGCAAAAAACGCAAATCCGCGGGGCCTTCAAAGGAGGGGCCGCTCAACCCAGCATATGTGCCTTCGCGCAATACAAGTTTTTCTTTTTTGGCAACACCGCGCGCCATGTCATTCAAAACATGATCGTAAGGCTGACTCATATCTGGAAAGCGCGGTCCGATCTCGTCATAGTTGGGTCCCATCAAAGGATTGTGCCCGGTCATGCCCATCAAATTGAGGTTATCGGTTATCAGCATCACATCGCCGGGCAGAAATTCGGGATTGACG
>JAJYOH010000346.1:4658-6639 GCA_021796315.1 Chloroflexota bacterium | reverse complement strand
CGTGATCCGTAATTTCAATTACCAACCGCACGGCCTCGTCCGCGTCTTTGGCGCGATGGACGATGATGCCGTTCTTTTTCGCGTTGGAGATAAATTGATCGAGATACTCGTCGAGATGCGCGATCACATCTGCGCGGACGGCGTGGGCGCGCTGCCGTCTTTCTTTCCAGTCGGGCAAAGATGCGAACGCGGCGACGCGTCCTTTGACGCGGCGTTCGGCGTTGGCATCTAATGCTTGTTGAAGATTCTCGTCCAGAATTGCGCGATGGATGCTTTGATGGAAGTGATCCATATTGGTCCTTGTGATGGAATATTGCACTATTTTTCTTTCATCTAAATTTGATCCCGATATACAATCCGCGGCCATCCAATCCTTTAGGTTCGTGGATTGTTTTTAGTCCCGCGGCATGAAAAGACTGCGAATATTCATCCTCTGTGAAGAGACCCAATGCGTGCGTTTCGCTAAAATATTCAATGCCTTTTGGGGTTGCAACCATGTAATGAAAATCCAGGAAAGAAATATCTCCTTCTACTCTGTTTATGTTCATTCGTGCGATCTTCAGTTCTGGTTCGTCAACAAAAGTTGCGTGAACTTTGCCGATATCCAACGCGCCTGGTCCAAACCATGGCTCGACAATGATTACACCGCCCGGTAGCAGATGGCTCGTCATGTTTTGGATTGCTTGAAACAGGCGCGGGAGAGTCTGAATATAACCTATCGCGCTGAATAAACATGTAATTACGTCAAAAGAATAATCAATCTCAAAATCAGTCATATCTGCATGGATGAAATTGATATCAGGAAATTTATTCCGCGCAGCGATGAGCATCTCTTCTGAATTGTCGAGTCCTTCCACTTTGAAATTCTGTTGCAAATAGGCGAGATGGCCGCCCGTACCGCAGGCAATGTCCAAAAGCGAATTGCCGTTGGATAGCTTGTTTTGCTCGATCAGCGCATATAATTTTTGCGATTCACCAGCATAATCTTTTCCTTGCGCGCGATAGATCGCATCATAGACTGTCGCAGAACGATTGTACATTGAAGTTTTCCTAATGATGGTTCAATATTTCTGCTATATGTACAACTTTCTGCTTCATTTTGTTGCGCTTCAACCCGCCCTGAATGTGCATCAAACATCCCGCGTCTGCGACGACCAGCGTGGGGGATTCGGTTTTCTCCAGATTTCCAATTTTGCGTTTCAACATTTCAGCGGATAATTCTGGATGTTCAATGGAAAAAATCCCGCCGAAGCCGCAGCAATCCTGCGCTTCGGGCAGTTCGATGATATTCGCACCGTGGACGTTTGCCAGCAGTGCCTTTGGTTGACGGTCAATGCCGAGGCCGCGATGCAGGTGGCAGGTTGGATGATAGGTCAGCGGGCCGTCCCAGCGCGCGCCGAAATCGGTGACGCCCAAAACGTCCACGAGATATTCTGTGAATTCATAAGTGCGTGCCGCCAGGGCTTTGGCACGTGGAAGCCAAATTGGATCGTCCGCAAATAATTCTTCGTAGTTGTGACGAAGCATGTGCGCGCATGAACCGGATGGAATGACCACGTCGCTTTTGGCAGATTCAAACACGCGGATGGTTTGTTCGGCCATCGGGCGCGCCTCCGCTCGAAGTCCCGCGTTGAACGGTGGTTGTCCGCAGCAGGTTTGGTCGGACGGAAAGTCCACATCCGCACCTGCGCGCGTCAGCACGTTGACCATCGCCTCGCCGACCTCGGGAAAAAATGTATCCACCAGACAAGTGATAAAGAGTTGGACGTTTCGCATGGCTTTATTGTAGTCCAAAAAGTCTCACGTCATTGCGAGCGCCTTGTGCGAAGCAATCTCCTATAGATTTGGGGATTGCTTCGGGAAGAACACCCTCGCAATGACATTTGTTTGTTATGGTATTATTTCCCGCACTATGGACATGTTTCGCTCGAAATCACCTAAAACTTTTGATTTGCCCAAGCGGCTGGCCCGCCTCGGTGAG
>JAJYOH010000346.1:0-4648 GCA_021796315.1 Chloroflexota bacterium | reverse complement strand
GGCAGCCGGAAGCGGGACGTTTATTCGGCCGCCTTGATTATGCTCTTTGGGAACGACTCGGTCACAACCCGATTCGTTTATTGCGCGAGGTCGGGCGCGCGCGTCTGAACCAGGCCGCCAAGGATAAAGATTATCTCGCCATCTACGATCGTATCTTCGAGCAATTTGATTCTTACATCGCTCAAACCGACCCGTGGGCGGCGAAGGCTCACCCGGAGTTGACCGATCATCCCATCACATATTTTTCGATGGAATTTGGCTTGCATGAAACGCTCCCGATTTATTCGGGCGGTCTCGGCGTGTTGGCGGGCGATCATTTAAAAGAATCGTCCGATCTGGGTTTGCCGCTGATGGGCATCGGCTTCATGTATGCTCAGGGATATTTTTCCCAGCGCATCAGTGAAGATGGCTGGCAGGAAGCGCTCAACAATCCGCTGGTCTTCGATGATCTGCCGGTTCTGCCTGTTACCGCTGATGATGGCGGACTGCTTACGGTTGAAGTTGAATTTCCCGACCGCATTGTCTCGGTGCGCTTGTGGGAAATCCGCGTGGGACGTGTGCCGCTTTATTTGATGGACTCAAACGTGGACGCCAATCGTCCCGATGATCGTTTGTTGACGGCGCGGCTGTATTGGTCTGACCTTGACCGGCGAGTCATGCAGGAAGTTTTGCTGGGCGTCGGCGGCGTGCGCGTTGTGCGCGCGCTTGGATACAATCCCTCGGTCTGGCACATGAACGAAGGCCACGCCGCATTCCTGACCCTGGAGCGGGCGCGTGAACTGGTGGCTGCCGGTCACACCTTTGCCGACGCCGTTAAAAAGACGCGCGGACAAAATGTCTTCACCACGCACACACCTGTCCCGGCCGGTAACGATGAGTTCCCACTCTGGCTGTTGGATAAGTATCTTGCCGCATTATGGCCCGAACTTGGACTTACGCGCGAAGAGTTTGTAAATATCGCGGTGCATCAACAGCCGCACGGTGAAACTTTTTCCATGCCGGTGTTGGCCCTGAAATATTCAAATGGGCGCAACGCTGTTTCTGAATTGCACGGCGAAGTGTCGCGCAAGATGTGGAATTTTATGTGGCCTGAAAAATCCGCGGACGATGTGCCGATCACACACGTCACCAACGGCGTTCACACCGCCAACTGGATGGCCCGCCGCCTGCAAAATCTTTTCGCTCAATATATCGGTGCCGACTGGTACGATCATCTCGATGATGCTGATACCTGGGCGAAGTTGGATCAAGTCCCTGACGCGGCGCTATGGGCTGTGCGGACTCATCTCAAACGCAAGCTGACCTTTTACATGCGTGAACGCGTCCGCGAGCGCTGGACGGTGGGTGGGTACCATCCTGTACAGGTTGTCTCGTCTGGAGTTTTGATCAACCCCTACGCACTGACGATTGGTTTTGCGCGCCGCTTTGCAACCTATAAGCGCGCCAGTCTCGTGATGAGCGATGTCGAAAGATTGTTGGATATCATCAACCGTCCGAACATGCCGGTGCAAATTATTTTTGCAGGCAAGGCGCATCCTGCAGATGAGCCGGGTAAGCAGTTGATCCAAAAAGTGTATCGCACCGTCAAAAAAGCTGAAACCGGCGGACGTCTTGTCTTCCTCGAAGATTACGATATGAACCTGGCGCGCTATCTCGTCCAAGGTGTGGATGTGTGGATGAATACGCCGCGTCGTCCGATGGAAGCGTCCGGCACATCCGGCATGAAAGCCGCGCTCAACGGCGCGCTTAACTTCTCAGTGTTGGATGGCTGGTGGCGCGAGTCTTATAACGGCAAGAATGGCTGGGCCATCGGCGAAGAAAAGGAATATGTGACGAGCGATGCGCAGGATGCTGCCGATGCAGAGGACCTGTACAGCACACTGGAAAACGAGATCATCCCGTTATTCTATGCTCGTGATAACAAAGAGATTCCCGTCAAGTGGCTCGACCATGTGAAGGATTCTTTGAAAACGAACATTCCGCAGTTCAGCACGCGGCGCATGGTCAAGGAATACGTGGAAAGATTGTATCTGCCCGCGTTGAAATGAAACCAATAACGCTCCAGCCGCCGGGAGCATACCTATGTTTGATTTTCTTCTCTCTCCATCTGCCTGGCTCGCGGCGCTGACCATCTTCGCTTTGCGCGTCACCGATATGTCGCTCGACACTCTGCGCATGTTGTTTGTGGTGCGCGGACGAAAGGGCATTTCATGGACACTGGGTTTCTTTGAAGCTGCGGTCTACGTCGTTGCCATCACGCGCGTGTTATCCAATTTGAGCAATCCATTAACTGTCCTTGGCTACGCAGCGGGATTCGCAACCGGCAACGTGGTCGGCATGTTGATCGAGGAACGTCTCGCGATTGGTCATATTCATTTGCGCATCATCAGTACAGAACATGGCATCGTTTTGGCACAAGCCCTGCGTGATGGAGGTTTTGCAGTGACGGAGATCCCGGCGCGTGGCATGGAAGGTAAAGTGCATTTGTTGAGTGTCAGTGTGTTGCGAAAAGATGTGGCGCACACGGAACAAATTGTCCACGAGATAGACCCTTTAGCGTTTGTTACATCGGAAGATGTGCGTCCAATCCGCAGAGGTTATTGGAGAGCGTAACTTTAAAGGTGTGAAATGATTCTAGAAATTGCTGTTGAAGAATTGGCCAATAAACTCAAATCGCAGGACCAATTCATTTTGCTGGATGTGCGCGAACCGTCCGAGTTGGAGTATGCCAAAATAACGGATGCCCGTCTCGAGGTCGCACCGATGAGCCGGTTGGGGCGGGAGGGCATTAACATGCTGTCAGAGTCCGCAAAGTCACAGACCGCAACGATCTATGTGTTATGTCATCACGGCGCGCGCAGTGCGCAAGTATCAGGTTGGCTCGCCTCGCAAGGCTGGTCGAATGTTTTCAGTGTGCGTGGCGGCATTAATGAATATGCGAGGAAGGTTGACCGTTCGGTGGGGATGTATTGATCGGTTTCAGGTTGGAAGGTCGCAAGTTTGAAAGTTAAGAAAGAAGATTGAGAGCCCGTCGCGGATTCTCAACCTTCAAACATATAAACCTGTAAACTTTCAAACTACTTTTTGAAAACGAATTGCCCGTTCTTGTAGAATAACTCGCCGTCCACGGTGATCGCGGCATCTTTGCGCATGTCGCAGATCATGTCCCAATGGATGGACGATTTGTTTTTGGAGCCGGTCTCAGGATAGCCCGCGCCGAGCGCCATGTGGAACGAACCGCCGATCTTTTCATCGAAGAGAATGTTGCCGGTAAACTTGTTGATATCGAAATTTGTGCCGATGGCGAACTCGCCGAGATAGTGCGAACCCGAATCGCTTTCGAGCATCTTCAACAGATAATCCTGATTCTTTTCTGCCTTGGCGGTTTCGACTCGTCCATTACTGAAGGTCAGTTCCGCGCCCTCGACGGACACGCCTTGATAAATGGCGGGATAGGTGAACTTCACCCAACCATTGACCGAGTCTTCGACCGGGCCGGTATAGATTTCTCCATCGGGCATGTTGTAGACACCGGTTGAGTTCATGAATCTGCGGCCTTTGACCGAAAGCGTCAGGTCCACGTTTGGGCCGCGCAGGATAACCTGATTCTTTGGCGCAAGAAAATCAATGGCTTTTTGCTGGCCGGCCGCGGTGCTGTTCCAGTAGGCGATGGGATCAGCCTCGTGCGCATGGACCGCACCGAACACGAAGTCTTCATATTCTTTCAGACTCATGCTGGCGTCCTGGGCGTAGCCATCGGTGGGATAGAGCGTGGTGACCCACTTGAACTTGCCTTCCGCTCCGCGGCGCATCTGCGCTTCGGTGATGGAGCCGGTGGCTTTGCCGCGTCGCTGAACGCGGGCGGGGTCGATATTTGTCAGGCCGTGTGTGTTGGTCGCAGAGTGGACGCGGATGCGGCCTTCGAACTGGTCGTAGGCCAATTTGTAAAACGTCGGCACAAAGTCCAGTTGCGAATCGTTGGCATAGGTCAGATAAAGTTCATCCTGGCTGAACGGCATCATGCCGGGCAGGGCAATCATTGGGTGCGGATGTCCGCCCTTTTCCAAAATCTGGATGTAAAGTTCACGGATCAGCGGCTCGGCCGCAGTTGTCGCTTCGATCAAGATGCGGTCGCCCGGCACGACACGCGCCGAGTGCTCGACCAGTATCTTTGCAAATTTCTGAACGCGAAGGTCAGCCACAAGAATCTCCTGTCAGTAGTATGCTTGGATTATATCATCCGTCCGCATGGGTTTTGTCATTCAAGATTCTATAACTTTTGTCACTGTGCTTACAGCCGAAATTGGGTAATATTGGTGTGAATTCGTAGTGCGTTATTGATCGATTAGGAGTGAACGATGATATCCACAAAATCTACAACGGCATGGGCGGAAGTGGATGAAAACGGGCGGCTGTTTTTGCCCCCGGAAGTGGCGGCGCAATATGGGTTGCATCCCGGTGCGAAGGTGCGTCTCGACGAAGGCCATAATTTAATTCGCATGCACCGTCCGGTCACTCAACTCACCAAAGTCTACATCGAGCCAACCGTCGCCTGCAATTTGGATTGCATCACCTGTTTTCGTAATGCGTGGGACCAGCCCATTGGGCGCATGATGGAGGAGACATTTGAAAACATCTTTAACGGCTT